>JAYUBV010000063.1:0-8626 GCA_043740655.1 Pseudomonadota bacterium
TGGAGCTACTGCCAACGCTGGATCGGTGGCCGCTACTGCGAAAAATGGCTCGATCCGTTCGTCTCCGAGCACGGTGGCGGCGCGGACCAATCGCCGCTAGAAGGCACGGTTTTCCGCGAGTGGACCAAGAACAAGACCGCGGCCACGCAAGCGCAGCCCGGTCAGTACGCGATTTGGAAAGTAAATACGAAGGACGGCGGCTCGGTTCTCGACGTGGATGGCAAGCTGAACACCGAAGTGCTTTCGCGTTGGGAACTGCTCGACGACGTTCGCCAAAAGGTGCAGGCCGACGGTGAGCGCACGGCGCTAAATAATATTTCTCTCACTTACGACGACGACGCCCCGAAAGGACAGACGTTGCCGAATATGGAATCGCTTCGCGTGATGGCGCAACGGTGGACCAAGATGTACCGCAACCGCATGGTTTCGATCTTGGGCGACATGCGCGCCATGCAGCGCGGAGTAGAGGTTGCCTTGAGTGAAGACATTCCCACCTGCCGTGCTTACCTGCAGGCGGTGAAAAGCGGTCGCGATGTCGACGAGACCCGCATCGAAGAACGCCGCGAACGGCAGGCTTTGCTAGATCCCGAGACCAAGGGTCAGCTACTCGATGATCGCATGCAGGCCTGCCAGCGTTTGCGTTCAGCTTCGGTGAAGATGGTAAATGCTCAGTACTCGGGTGGAAACGTCGTAGCCGGAAATCTCGAGGCAGAATCTTACGACAAAGTCGCGGCCCGCATGGCCATCGACACGATCGACGCCGGCGGCATCGACGCGAACTCGCTCGAACGTCCGAGCTGGTTCAACCTGAGTGAGAATCAAACCTCCAACGAATTGGCGGATTTCGATAACGGCGGACTCACCAAGAAAACGGTTCGCCGCACGAATCGCCAGCAGATCATGTCGTACAACCGTAATCTGGAAAGCGCGGCCACGGGCATGACCGAAGTCGCGGCCCGCAGTGGCGGAACGCTGGTCGATACCAGCGATCGCATCCGCAGTTACAAGATTGCGCCCGGCTCGGTAAACCTAGTCGACTTGAACGGCATGACCGAAGAGATGCACGGCGAAGTTCGCAATACGCCTTACCCGATCAAAAGCCGCGTCGCGAATAACAACCCCGCGCAAAAACTCGAAGATCGCCCGAATCAGCTGACCATCACACGCTCGCCGTAATTTTTTTAACCACAAAACGGCACGCTTTCTCTGGAACTCCCGTCTAGTCCTGTATAAACTCAAATTCTGGCAAAATACTTGCAGACCCTTGTAAGGGCATTAGTGAGGTTCCTTGTGGTTAATAGCCGTATTCAATTGGTATTCGTCTCCCTTCTGGCTCTGACGGGCTTAGTTTCCTGCGGCCAAGATTTTTGTGTTGCTGGATTAGGCAATTGTGCAGCATATAAGAATCAGAAACCCAATGACGGTAAGTCGCTCCAAACGGGCGGCGGAAGTGCCCCTACCGGTAAGTTGGCAATCGGGTGTAACTCTTGGGGACAGTGCTGGACCTACAGCGAAGTGGCCCTCGGCATAGTCGTGGCCAACCCCAGCGGGGCCTATAAGCTCCAGCTTCACGACGGCATGCCCGGTGAGATCGTAAACAACAACGCTTTCTATCTAAAAACGACGGGTAAAGTGCGAAGCAAAATGCGCGTGCTGGACTCCACCATCACGACCATGACCCAGTCGTGCGATCTGTGCGACATCGACATCGTCGTTTTCCCAAAACCGTAATTTCGGTCACCCAAAGGTGAGACGAAACCAGTCCTGCCGCCAGAACGATTTGGCATCACCCGCGTAAACGAGCTGTCGTGATTGCGTTAGGGCCAGGATGAAGTCCGCCGATTTTTCTAACTGTTCCACTTCATGGGTGGCGACCAACACCAGAGGCCCCGAGACATCGTGGCGCAAGTTACGTAGATGTTCCCAGAAGGAACGACGCGATGGGGGATCTAAATGGTTAGTGGGCTCGTCCAGCAGCAGTCCCCGGGACCGCTGGAGCAAAGCGCGGCATAGGAAAACGCGCTGACGTTGCCCCGAACTAAGTTGCCCCAATCGGTGACGACGCAGCTCCGTCAGCCCCAACCGTTCCAACGCTTCGTCTCTGGCCTTTTCTTCCGCTTCGGAAATGGCGTGGAAGAAGCCGTGCGTTTTCACGAACGCTAGGGCCACCGCGGCCTCCACGGTCCAGTCCTCCGGATAAGGCGACTCCTGCGGAATAGCCGCCCACAGCTCGCGACGCTGCTGCGGGGTAGCCTTACGCAAATCGCAATCGCCGAAGGTGAGGCAGCCCGCCGTCTCCACGGGGTGACCGAGCAGTACCTGGAAGAGAGAGGTCTTACCGGCACCGTTGGGGCCGATTACGCCGATGATTCCACGGGCCGGAAACTCGAAACTCCACGGGCCCCACATCATTCCGCGCAGGGAGAAGCTAAATCCGGCGGCACTTATTCCCCTAGCCTGCATTTTGTTCCTTCCTCCACAACAAGTAGAGAAAAATCGGGCCGCCCAAAATGGTGGTGATGATTCCGATCGGAAACTCTAAAGGGGGCTGCAGAACGCGGCTCACCCAGTCGGCCACGATCAGAAACCCGCCGCCGATAAATACGGAAAGAAAGAGAAGCCGGCGAGAACTAGAGGGTCGAAACGCCAGCCGAACGAAGTTGGGAACCACTAGTCCGACGAAACCGATGGTTCCCAGGCGTGACACAATCCAAGCGAGCAGCGCCGAGGTCAACGTCAGCAGTATCAGGCGGATGCGCAATGGTTCCACACCGAGTGAACGCGCTACCATGTCCCCGAAGCTGAGAGCGTCCATCGAAGCGGCAAAGCGGAAGACAAACAACGAGGCCACGGCTACCACGATCAACGTGCTGACGGATTCTAACGGGGTCGGCCACGCCATCTGACCGAAGAGCCAGCGCAAACTTCCCGACCCCAGGCTCTGCTGCCGCATCGACAGCATCAGAAACAAGAGTGACGAAAAGACAAAGTTAACGCCCATGCCGAAAAGAAGAACTCGCTCGGGCGACGTGTTGCGCGACGAGATCCAGATGAGTACCCCCATCAAAATCATTCCCGCGCCAAACCCCAACAACGGCGGGGCCACTACGCTCAAGAAAAGAATTTCCCCCGCCGCGGCACCGAGCGTGACCACGCTAGCGATGCCGAGAACGTAAGGCTCGGCCAACGGATTGCGGAACAAAATCTGGTACACGACGCCGATCAAAGACAAAGCGGCGCCGGCAGAAAAGCAAAGCAGCACGCGCGGAAAACGGAATTCGAAAACGATTCGGTGTGAAAGAGTACCGTCTACCCAAATATCGCTGAAGTTAACGGGCTCCGCGCCCGAGATCATACCAAACAAAAACAACGTCGGGATAAGCCAAAGAAAATAAAATGGATTGCGAATGGGTTTAAAGAACATGGTGACACTCCGGTGGCGTCACTAGTCCCCACGACTCCCATTGGGTCAACACGTGCAGGCTCGATTTCGCAAAGGGCTCCGCCGGAATGGCGGCGAGCGGCGGAGGGGTTGGCCACCATTTGCGGAGTTTGGTTGGTGCGGCGGTTAGTTCACCGTAGCCGTGGTCGAGAAGAAACACGCGGTCGGGGCGGTGGGTGATCAGCCACTCTTCGGTTACGAGCGGGTAAGCGGCCACCCATTCCGGCTTCGCTAGATTGCGATGACCCGCGATCTCGGCGAGGTTGTTCAGAAATGAAGCCCGTCCGGCGAGAAACGGTGGGTTCATCGAAACAAAGATCAGTACCGTGCCTTCGGACTGACGGGATGCTTTTACTTTCCGTAAGCAGAGCTCCAGTGCCGGTCCGACTCGTTTTGCATCCCCAAAAACTTCTTCCATTAAACGATCGGCGGACTTCCCCAATTCTTGCACCGTCTTAAGCCGCAGTACCGCCGTGCGGGTGCCTTGCCCTTCCCAACGCAAACGCCCGACGGGCATCTGCAGGGTATCGTCGGTGACGATCCAGTCGGGACGAAGGGCAAAGATCTTTTCTAGGTTGGGGTGGAGGAAAGAGCCCAGAGAAATGGCATCGTGGAGGGCTCCGGAATAGCGCTGTACGGTCGCGATTAGGGCCTCTTTTTTACCGAGATCCAGCACCAGATCACTGACCTGGGGACTCAAAGACCCTACCTTTATAGAGACGAATGGCCGGGCAAACAGCGACACGCTCAATAATGAAGTAAACAGCACAATTGTTGAGCCTAAACGCACCACAGCATCCCTAGAAAGGGTTATATAGGCCGCCCCGGCCCGGATGTTAAGATCTAGTTAGGTACGGGCAAAGCCTGTCAACTTAGTGAACACCCCATAGTACAGCACCACCGATTCTTCTTCAGCGATTCGGAGCCCTCTCCAAGCGTAGGAGGAACCAAAAATGAGCCAAATTCACACTGCGGTGGAAGGCGCCCGGGAGTTTTTCTCCGGGGAATTAAAAGACTCTTTAGAGCGAAATAAGATCCGCGCCGACAAGGGCTCGGCCGACTACCTTGTCGAGCTGTTAATGGGCTACCTTCGCTCTGACCGGTTTTTCGTCCTCAAAGAAGACGGCAAGTTGTCTAACAACGTTTTGGCCGACCTGTATTTTACCTACATGCAGGGAAGTCCCGCAGAAAAAACCAACGCACTGAAACGGCTGGGCGACATCTGCTTGCTGGTGACCGGGCTGTTTCCCGACAGCCTCAAGCGTAAAATGGTCGATCTCGATTACTACTTCGGGATGGGCGGCTCGGCGTACAGGACCCTCGCAAATTTTCAGCTTACTAATCTCTCTCAGAATCTATTTTCGGAGCTATCTCATAAGTTCGTTCCCTTCGCGAATGTCCTAAGCGAACTGTCCGAAAAGAACGGACTGCAGACTAACTCCGATCTGCTCCGCCTGTACGAGCGTTGGCTGCTCACCGGAAACGATCATCTGAAATCGCGTCTAGCCCAACACGGCATCGCAAGCCCCGTGAAAATTGAGACGAAAACGCGCCACTGAAAACTGGGAGTTTCACCAGTGAAAACCGTCGTGACCACAATCGATCGCGCGATCAAGCAGCTCTATAACTTGGAGTCCCCTCACCGCGCCGAAAACTTTCTAATTGAGCCCAACTCGCCCAAAGCAAAAACGATCCCGGTGGAACCGGTGAGCGACCAGCAGGCGGCGGTCATCATCAAAATTTACGATAACGATGCTGAGAACGTAGACTTGGGTATCTACTTCGGCGACAAGATCAAAGCCGACCTTTCCCGCATGGAAACACTTGAGCCGGCCCAGTGGCCGCACCTAGAAATGCACGCGCTCAGCGTGGCGACTGAAGAAATTAGCCACTTTCACTACCTCGTAGATCGTTTCCAGGCGGAGCAACGAGTGACCCAGCTGGAGCTGGAACTGCAGGGAGAGATCGATAAGTTTCTGCTGATCTTTTATTTAGTCCAGCAGACGATGGGCGAAAGCCGTCCGCTGTTCGAAACGATCTTCGAAAAGGTCTTCTACCGGTTTACCTGGGCTGGAAATTTAACCAATGAGCAGAAACAACGTTACGAACAGGCGAACGTACAGGCCCGCCAGTTCGTAAAAAACTTCGGCGACACCATGTGGGGCCGCCGAAGTCAGGAACAGTGCTTAGAATACTTACGGCACTTCTACCGCCTCACCCAGAGCGAGAAGCTCGGATTTATTTCACGCTTACCTTAGGCGTCGTTGCGAGCCGGGCAGACGCCAAACGGAAGCAATCCCGTCGCATGACGGCCAACGTCGCTGGATCTTTTTCCGTGAGGTTCGCCGGGCGTCTGCCCAGTCGCCTTGCGGCTTCTCGCAATGACGAGAAAATGTGCTCAGCGATGAAGTAGCCCTTCGCCGTAGGCCTCTTTCAGCGCCTGAAAATGAATATCCCGCAGCTTGCCACGGCGGCTGCACATCAAGTTCGCCGTATCGAGCTGGTAATTGATCATTACCTTCTCATCCGAGTCGTAAAACTCAATGTAGCAATCCGGGAACCCGAGCACGTGACCAAACTCGTGACGAATCGTCCATTGCACGCCGTACTCCGTTAGCGGAGCGTTGGCGTCCATGGTGATGCGGTTGCCGCCGATGCCGTTCACGTTAGGCGTAGCGCCCGCCACGAAACGAACGTAGGCCGCCGCACTTTCGTCAAACTTCAGCTTCAGGTTCCAACCATTCAATTTCCATTCGTCCTGGATGTTGTCCACGAGGAACGCACGGATATCCGCCCCCTTCGGCTCTTGAAACGGAAGCTCCATCAAATTGCCCGACCACTGCACGTCCTTGCGGAGGTTGCTCATCTTGAAGTTGGAATCCCACTGCTTTTTACCTGCCGGAAGCCAATCGTCGTGCAGCGCCGAAAGTTTCGCGCCGTCGTCCTTCGCGCCGTCGACCGAATTCTTACACTTGCTGTCGCCGAAGGAGTTGCGGCAAAGCTGGGTGAGCGCCGTCAAAATTTCTTCGCGCTCGCTAGAAGCCAAGCTCGCCCAGTTCTGAAACTTGCTGGCGAGATCCTGGTCCTTATTCAACGCGTGGTAACCACGCACGTCCATGTTCCGGCGCATCGCGTACGCCCACAGACTCGGCTCCTGCAGGGTCCAGCGCGCGGCCGACTGGTAGTTACGATCTAGGTTGAAGCCGTGCTTGATGAACGCCGCATCGCTCGCCGGAAGTTCGGAGATGAAATCCCCCTTCTCGAAAACCACTTTGCGAATCCACGACGGAACCTCCGCTTTCAGCGCTTCGTACTTCGCCGAAATCAGGTCAGGGTTGCTGCGATTTGGTTTTTCAATCGGGTAAGCCACCGTGGTCTCGGGCGACGTAAAGGAGATCTTCTGGTTGTCGGGACGAGTTTTATTGATGAACGTCAACCACTCGAGCAGACGCTTGCCCATGTCGAGCGACGGCTGCAGCTTGTCGTCCGATCCGAAATCATCGGCGGACGACTCCGCCCGACGCTGTTCTAAAAGCTTTTGGTAGTCGCGCGATTCGAGCTCAAGTTCCAGGTGCGGAACTTTGTCGGCGCGAGCCGAACCGGACATTGAAAACACGAACGCCACTAACGCAAGTGAAAGCTTCTTCATGATCCCCCTAATAATCCTTAAAGGTTAATCCTTAGGATTAAGCGTTAAACCTAACGAAACCATGAACTGAGGGATATCGGTGACAGAAGTTTCTCCGCCGTGCGTCGTCTATTTACCGAATATTCCAGGGAAAACACTCAATACTAAGAGCGCTGCGGCTAACACGGCGAGCGTCGCGTAAGTGGAGGGAGCAGACTTAGGGGTCAGCCGAACGCCGCCCTCGGGCTCTTTCATGTACAGGAAGACAAGTACGCGCAGGTAGTACGCGAGGCCAACCAAGCTGCCGAGCAGCGCCACCACGGTCATCGCCACCTCTCCGCGACTAATCGCGAAGAGAAAGATCTGATACTTGGCGAAAAATCCTGCCAGCGGGGGAATGCCCGCTGCCGACAAGGCAAAGATTGCCAAACACAGCCCCAGCACGGGAGCGGAGAAGCCCAGCCCCGATATCGAGGTCACCTCCGTGGGCATCCCTTCGCGTTCTAGGTACGCCAGGAAGCTAAACATGCCGATGAACATCAGGCCGTAAACTAACAGGTAATAAAAAAGGAAGCCGGGCTGCGCGCCGAGATCCCCGGGGCTCACCATTACGCCCAACATCAAAAGGCCCGCATGGCCGATGGAGGAGTATGCGAACATCCGCTTGAGATCGTCCTGTACCAAAGCCGCCGCGTTCCCTACGAGTATGGTTCCCGCCACGATCCAACGCATCGCCGGTAACCAGGCCTCGGGAATGGTGGCGAAAGTCTCCACAAAGATACGTAACGCCAGGCCAATCGCCGCCAGCTTCACGCCACTGCCCATCCACGCCGTGACCCCGGCCGGGGCGCCTTCGTAAACGTCGGGCAGCCACATGTGGAAGGGGAAGAGTCCCGCTTTAAAGCCAATCGCCACGATCATCAGCAGTATGCCCGCCGCCAGCAGCACGTGGTGCGAAAGCCCGCCGGTCTGGTTGATGAGCACGACGTAATCGCGAAGCTTAGGCAACGACAGCGTCGCCGTCTCGCCGTAAATCAGCGCGATACCCAGTAGCAAGAACGCGGTAGCCACGGACCCGAATAGAAAATATTTCAGCGAGGCTTCGAGGCTCTTCGCATCCCAGCGCTTGAGCCCCACCAGCGCGTAAAGCGGTAGCGACAAAAGCTCCAGCCCCAGGAAAACCATGATGAAGTGGTCCGCCGAGACGAGCAGCATCATGCCCGCCCCCGACCATAAACAAAGGGCCAAGACTTCACCCAGGATGTCGCCGCGTTTGAAATCGCCCGAAATGGAATCCAGCACGAAGAAAGCAAAAATGGAGATGATCAGCTGCAGGAACACCGTCGTGGTGGTCCAACGGTAGAAGTGCGCGAACTCCACGAGCCACGCCGGCCCTTCAAAGACCGCCACGGCGTCGTCCACCGGCACGTGGCCGAACTGCCACACGCAGAAGGCCACCGCCAAAGCGGTCGAGGCCCACGCCAAAATCATCTTGCCGCGCGTGCTCAAAAAATTGTCGCCGATGCACTCGGCGCCGATCAACGCACAGCCGCCGC
>JAYUBV010000064.1:0-2604 GCA_043740655.1 Pseudomonadota bacterium
TCGCCCTCGACGAGGCGTGGAGGAGTGGCGCGGTGAAGCCCGGAAACCTCACCCTGTTCGCCACCTTTGGCGGCGGACTCACGTGGGGCTCGGCCTTGATCCGGCTGTAGTGCCGATAGCTTTATGAAAATCCAAATCGCGGCTCTATTTCCGGGTCAGGGTTCCCAATCCGTCGGCATGGCCAAAGTCCTGCTCGACAATTTCACCTTCACCAAAGCGATCTACGAAGAGGCGTCGGATGCCTTGGGCGAGAACCTCACGAAGTGGTGTCTCGAGGGGCCAGCGGAACGGCTTGAGCTGACGATGAATCAGCAGCCGGCGATTCTCACCACGTCGTACGCGTGGTTTCAGGTCTTGAAACGGAAATTGGATTTCTACCCCACGATAGCGGCGGGCCACTCCCTGGGTGAGTACACGGCATTATGCGCCGCCGGCGCGATGACGCTGGCCGAGGCGGTGAAGCTGGTCCGTAAGCGCGGCGAGCTGATGCAGACCGCGGTGCCGCAGGGCAAAGGGGCGATGGCCGCCCTGCTCGGACTGGATGCCGCCCAGGCCATCACCCTTTGTAAAAATGCCACCGACGATGCGGAACACTCCGTCGTCGTGCCCGCTAACTTAAACGCTCCGGGGCAGATTGTGATTTCGGGCCACACCGCGGCGGTGACGCGAGCCTGCGAAATGGCGACCTCCGGCGCGCTGGAAGGCATCAAGGCGCGCAAAGCGATTCCGCTAAAGGTGAGTGCCCCTTTCCATTCGCCGCTAATGAAGACGGCGGCAGATCAGTTTCAACCTTACCTAGCCGCCACCGGGTGGAAGAGTCGCCAATTTCCCATCTGCCACAACGTCGACGCTAAGGTGCGCGCGGACGGCGATCTCACTCCTCTGCTGACGGAGCAGATCTACGCGCCGGTGCGCTGGATTGAGTGCATGCAGGCCATCGGCGCAAGCGGGATCACGTCCTTCATCGAGATGGGCCCCGGTAAAGTCCTGTCGGGTATGGGCAAACGTATTTTGGACGGCGCCACTTTTAAGGCCGTGGAAACCGCGGACGATATCATCGCTTTGGAAACGTACTTTAAGGAGAACGCATGAAACGTTTGCTTGGGGAGATCGCACTCGTTACGGGCAGCTCGCGTGGCATAGGTCGAGCGATCGCCCTGGCGCTGGGGCGCGAAGGCGCGCACGTCTGGGTCAACTACGTCTCGAGCCCGGAGCGTGCCGAAGCAGTGTGCGTTGAAATCCGCACCGCCGGCGGACAGGCGACCCCAATCCGTTTCAACGTAGCAATTCCGGAAGAGATCGACGCCGGTATCGAAACGATTTTGAAGGAGACCAAGAAGATTTCCATCCTCGTGAATAATGCCGGGATCACGCGCGACGGTCTGTCGGCGCGGTATTCCGTCAAAGACTGGGACGACGTGCAAGACACCAATCTACGCGGCGCCTTTTTGACGACGCAAGCCTTGCTGCGCCCGATGATGAAAGAGCGGAAGGGGGCGGTCATCAATATCGCGTCGATCGTCGGCATCACCGGTAACGCCGGACAGGCGGCTTACTGCGCGGCCAAGGCGGGCATGATTGGCCTCACTAAGTCGCTGGCGAAGGAACTCTCCAGCCGCAACATCCGCGTAAATGCGGTGGCTCCTGGTTTCATCGACACCGACATGACGGGCGAGCTGACTCCGGAGCAGAAGGAAATCATCCTAAAACAAATTCCGTTGGGCCGCACCGGCACGGCGGACGAGGTCGCGGAAGCGGTCGTGTTCCTAGCGAGCCCTTCGGCGACGTACATCACCGGTCAAACCATCGTCGTAGACGGCGGAATGGCGATGTAAAAAGCCAACGACGAGCCTCCCCGCGGAGCTGAACGTCGGACGCGCCTCGGCGTTTAGAGAAAGAACTCACGAGCCAACTTTGCGCGCAATGAGCTGCACCGTATGCGCGGAACCCTGAGGTAACTCTGAATAATACAGCACCTGAAAGTCCTTCAGATTCGCAAGAACCTCATTCGGCTTGTAGCACTCCGTGAAATCCAGATTCGGGTTCGGATTCGCCTTCGCCTGTTCGGCCGTGTAGGCCTCTAGCGCGAACGTGCCCCCGGCGACCAACCCGCGGCGGACTTCGCTGAAGAACCGCGCCTGCGGTTTGAAGTAGGTCATCACGATCGTTTCGTACTTCATCAGCGGCATCAGAAAAAAATCCAGGTTCTGCGTTTTGGCGGAGATCGTAACGTTCTTTTCTTTTGCCAGGGCGTTGGCGCGTTCGACGGCGAGGGAGCTGCCGTCCATCCCTTCCACATCAAACCCCTGGCCCGCGAGAAAAACGGCGTTGCGCCCTTCCCCCATCGCGATGTCCAAGACCCTGCCCTTTTTTAAAATACCGACGTGGGATTTGAGGAGCGACACCGGCTCTTTACCGAAGAGGTAGCCTTGGGTGGACTCGTAACGGGCCTTCCAGATTTCGGCGGACGTCTTTTTATTCGGGTCGACCTCGGGATATTTGGCTTCGAACATGGGGCCTATCATAATGGCAGAGCGGGCGGCGCATCAAGTGATAGACTTTACCGGTGCGCAACCGCCTAGCTCTGCTCATCACGATACTGTG
>JAYUBV010000065.1:0-2601 GCA_043740655.1 Pseudomonadota bacterium
ACTCCAAGATCGACCACGCCAGGGCAAGGCCGTCGTAGGTGCTAGTCCCCCGACCGATCTCATCGATCAGAATTAGGCTGTGGGGAGTCGCTTTAGACAGGATCCGGGCGACCTCCGCCATCTCCACCATAAAGGTGGAACGGCCGCGGGTGAGGTCGTCGGAGCTACCGATGCGGGTGAAAATGGCGTCGAATAACGGCAACCGCACGCGGGCCGCCGAAACAAAGCAGCCGGCCTGGGCCATGATCGCAATCAACGCTACTTGGCGCATGATGGTCGACTTACCGGCCATATTCGGTCCGGTGATGATCCAGGTACGCGCCATCTCATCCATCTCTAAGGAGTTGGGAACAAATTCCCCCTGCGGAAGCAAAGTCTCGATGACGGGGTGGCGCCCTTCTTCAATTACGAACGGCACGTCCGGAAAATCCGGGCCCGAGCCCACGTTGGAAATAATCTCGGGGCGGCGGTAGCCACGCTCTTTCGAAACCTTGGCGAACCCTTGCAACACGTCCAGCTCGGACAATAACCGCGCGTTCTGCAGCAACTTACCCGATGCGTCGGCGACCTTACGGCGCAGATCGAGGAACAGCGCTTCTTCCAACGACGACAGCCGGTGCTCCGCACTCATCGCCTTCTCTTCAAATTTTTTCAGCTCCTCAGTAACGAATCGCTCACCGTTCGCGATGGTTTGCTTGCGGCGATAATCCTTGGGCACCCGATCGAGGTAGCTCTTGGTGATTTCGATCGTGTAACCAAACACGCGACTGAATTTGATTTTTAGCGATGAGATTCCGGTGCGCTCTTTCTCGCGCGTTTCGAGGGCGGCGATCCACCCCTTGGCGTCCTGAGAAAGGGAACGGAACTCCTGAATCTCGGGGTGGTACGTGGCGCGAAAGATTTCCCCCTCGCGAATCGACGTATTCGGCTCATCCAGCAGCGCTTCTTCCAGAAGTTTTGCGAGGGTCGGCAGGGCGTCTAGTTCGCCCGCAATCTGTTTCAAACGAACGGCCTTCGACATTTTCAGGCGCGATTTGACGGGAGGGATACGTTTTAAAATTTCGCGGATGGCGATCAGATCGCGGGGCAACGACAGCCCCAAATGGGATTTAGAAGCTAGGCGTTCCAAATCGCGCAGCGACTTAAGCGGTTCGCGAACCGATTCGGCGAACGCATCGTCCTTCAAAAAACTTTCCACGGCGTCAAGCCGCTGATCGATTGCTTTGGCACTCGCTAAAGGATGCAGCAGCCATTCTTTCAAACGACGGCGGCCCATCGAGGTCAATGTACCGTCGAGCACGTCGGAAAGGCTGAGCTCATCCTTCCACGGAGTGCGCACGACCGACAACGCGGAAACCGTCACGGCGTCGAGCCGCAAGGCATCGTGCTCCACCAGCGGCACGGGCGGCGACAACGTTCCGCCGGCCAGCATCTGAGTTTCCTTCAAGTACGCTTCGGCGGCCTTCACCGCGTCGGCGGGTTCGAAAAATTTATCGCGCAGGGTGATCGCCATCGTGGGCAGAATGCGCAACGCTTCGATAACGAACGGATGCGATGCAAGCGAAGACGGAATCAAAATTTCTTTGGGCTGCCATTCCTGCAGGAGATCGAGAAACAGATCCTTAGAAAAAAAATCCCCGGTGCGCGTTTCCGACGCGAGTAGATCCACCAGACAAATGGACAGGCCTCCGTCCATGGGCGCGGCGACGAATAAAATATTGCGCACTTCGGGGCCGACCAATTCCGGGTCCGCGACCAGCGCGGGAGTGAACACGCGCGTGACTTCGCGCTTTACGATGCCCTTGGCCACTTCGGGACTTTCTACCTGTTGGCAAACCGCCACGCGTTTCCCGTGCGCCAGCAGCCGGGGCAGGTAAGTGGATAGCGCGTGAATCGGGATTCCGCACATCGGAATTGGGTTTGCGGCGTTCTTATCGCGCGAGGTGAGCTGCACCTCGAGCAACGGGGCGGCCGTTAACGCGTCCTCGAAGAACATCTCGAAGAAGTCCCCCATCTGGTAAAAAAGAATGGCGTCGGGGTGCTGCTTTTTGATGTCCAGATATTGGCTGAGCATTGGCGTCAGCTGCATACGTATTCTAAGGCCCCCATTTGTTTCTAAGAAACCATAGGCGTATCAACGGCTTATTTCCAAGACAAGCCATAGTCTTCGCCCTCACCCCGATCGGCCAAGGTGTAGACAAGGTAACCCCCTGATTTTATTGGGGAGTGCCCGTATACCGTCAGTATGCCTGTATACGGAGTACTCACTCTCCCCATTAACCAATTGAATTCATTGCAGGAAAGTTGGCTCCAACGTTGCTCTACTAATCAAGCAGGGGGATTAACGTAATGCGGGGCACGCTCGCCATTTTCATCATTGGGCTCGTTCTGATTCCGCGGCTGGCCGCGGCGACCGATGCGAACGAGATCCTGGCCCGCAATCGTCTGGCCAACAAACTGCTTCGGCTGAGCCAGTCCCTCGACATGAAAGAGACGTCGTTTAAGGACAGCGCCGGACAGGGCGGAAAATCTTTCAACTCCAACGACGGAAACTCGTTTTTATCCACGACCACTTACCACAGTAACGTGTGGAGCTACTGC
>JAYUBV010000066.1:0-8605 GCA_043740655.1 Pseudomonadota bacterium
TTTTGTGAACCCCATCGGCCACCGGCAAGAGCGCGGCGACTACATGGAGTCGTGGATGCCGGCGGCGATGCGCCCAAAGGCGTTGAAAGAGGCGCAACGGATGGCCAAAAAGATCACCACCCGGCTGGGCGGGGCGGGGCTTTTCGGCGTGGAGTTTTTCATCACCAAGCAGGAAGTGATCTTCTCCGAGCTGTCGCCGCGTCCGCACGACACGGGGATGGTGACCCTCATCTCGCAGGATTTAAGCGAGTTCGATCTGCACGTGCGCGCCATCTTAGGGTTGCCCATTCCGCACATCGATTACCGGGGGCCGTCGGCCTCCGCGGTGATTCTGGCCGATAGGGACTCGGCCCGGGTGGGCTACGCGGGGCTAGACAAGGCCCTCGCGCTCAAGAACACGCAGCTTAGAATTTTTGGAAAGCCAGACACGCGCAAGTTCCGCCGGATGGGAGTGGCACTCGCCACCGCTTCTTCGGTGCCACTTGCGCGGCGAACCGCCCAGAAGGCGGCTTCGAAGGTACAGATTCAGTACGACTGAACTTAAGGCATTAAAGGATCTTCGGTATGTGGCAAGTGGGACAAAGAGTAACGGCGGAGCTGGAGCCGGAACTAGGTTTAGGCGGAGTAATTGCGGTGGTGCCTCCGCGTTGGATCGATGTGACGTTTCCGGCGGTTGGAGTCACGCGCCGTTACTCGCAGCAGGGGGCGCCGCTTCGTCGCCTCATCCTCACCCCCGGACAAAAAGTTCAGGGCAAAAATAAGACCGCCCACGTCGTCGCCAAGGCGCACGAGGTAAAGGGGCTGTACCGTTATGAAACGGAAGACGGGGCCACGCTGTGGGAACACGAGCTCGAAGGCATCATTGCCGACGAAACGCCGCTCACCCGTTTTTATTCTGGCCATTGGGCCCACCCCAATTCGTTCCGCCTGCGCGAACAGGCGTGGAAAATCCGCGCGAAGAGTTTGGAGCCTGAGCTGCGTGGCCTAGTCGGGCCGCGCATTTCGCTGCTGCCGCATCAGCTTTCGATTGCGTCCGACATCGCCCGTAGAGAGTTTCCGCGCGTGCTGCTCGCCGACGAAGTCGGTTTGGGTAAGACCATCGAAGCGGGAATGATCTATTCTTCGCTCAGGGCGTTGGGCCGCGCCAACCGCGTTTTGATCGTGACTCCGGAGGCGTTGGAGAACCAGTGGCTGGCGGAGATGCACCGCCGTTTCAACGAAATGTTCTCGCTCATCGACGAAGAGCGGAGCGAAGAGGAGCTACTGAGTCAGGGAAAAAACGCCTTCCAGATGAACCAGCGAATCATCTGCTCGCTATCCTTCCTCGAGGCAAATCCCCTGCGGCTGGAGGAGGCTACCGGCGAGGAGTGGGATCTGCTCATTGTCGACGAGGCCCACCGTCTGACGTGGCATAAGGACGAGCCCAGCGTGGAGTGCGAAATGATCCCGATGCTCAGCGAGCAGTCCCGTGGTCTCATTCTGCTCACGGCGACGCCGCAGCATCAGGGCATCGAGACCCAGTTTGGACTTTTGCATCTGGTGGACCCCAAGCGGTTCTCCGATGTCGACATGTTCAAGGAACAGACGAAGCACATGGGCGAGGTCGCTCACTTGGCCGAGCGGATAGGCCGGGGCGATCGCGAAGCCAAATTCCTCGAGGAGTTAAAACAGTCCTTCGTGGAGGATCAAGACCTAGGCACGTCGATAGCGGCCTACGAAAAAGGAGGGGAGGCCAACGAGCTGCTGTCCCAATTGGTGGATCGGCACGGCACGGGTAGGGTCCTCATCCGCAATCGCCGCAGCCGCATTCAAGGGTTTCCCGAACGCGGGATGATGCCAATTGAGATCAAGGCGCCGGAGGCGTGGACTAAGTGGCTGGCGTCGATCGATCCGAAAAAACTTTCCGACTCCGAAATCTTTGATCTGGCCGCCGGTATCTACGAAGGCATTTCGAAAAAAAACCGCGACGATTGGTTCAGCGTGCGGGCCGCGGCCCTGCTTCAGCTTCTGGACGGACTAAAGGATGAAAAGGTATTGCTCATCTGCTCGAGCCCCGAGCGGGTGGAGGACCTACGCGACTGGCTGAAGGAGCAAAGCTCTATCCGTACTGCCCTCTTCCACGAAGATCTGGAAATAGTAGAGCGCGATCGCCAGGCGGCCTGGTTTGCGCAAGAAGACGGCGCGCGTCTATTACTCTGCAGCGAAATTGGTGGCGAAGGGCGCAACTTCCAGTTCTGTAGCCACTTGGTCCTGTTCGATCTTCCGTTGCATCCCGACACCATCGAGCAACGCATTGGCCGGCTCGATCGTATTGGTCAGCGCAACAAAATTCAGATCCACGTTCCGTACCATCCGGGCACGCCCGAAGAGGTTCTGTTCCGGTGGTACGCCGAAGGATTAAAGATCTTCTCCGATCCGTGGAATGGCGCCCCGTTGCCCCAAGAGATGGGCCGGCGGTTGATGACCGCCCTTCGATCGTATCTGCCGAAGGCGGCGGATCATGGCGATCACGAAAAGAAGCTCGAAGAGTTTTTGGAGTACACCCGCCAGACAGCGGAACAGATCCGGATTTCGCAGAAGGCCAGCGTGGATCTGCTTATCGACCTCAACTCCTTCAACGAGGAGCGAGGTCGCGGTTTATCCGGAAAAATTGCCGCTATCGACGCCTCTCCCGACCTGCGGCAATTTCTGGAGCGGGCGTTCGATCACTTCGGCGTGGAGTCCGAAGCCGTAGACGAGCGCGGCACTCTGCGCCTTACCGCCCATTCGCTCACCTTCGTGGAGCGGCTGCCGGGCTTAAGTTCGGTCGGCGAAGTCACCGCTACCTTTGATCGCGACGAAGCGCTGGTGCGGGAAGATCTAGCGTTTCTAACGTGGGAACATCCGATTGTAGACGGCACGCTGGAGATCATTTTGCACGGGGAGATCGGCAAGATCACCGCCGGCATGACCGGCGAGCTAGATGCGGCGGAGCCGGTGATGCTGGAGCTGGTCTACGTGCTAAGATCGTTGGCCCCGGCCGCCTTAGAGCTTGAGCACGATTTGCCGGTGCAGACGTTTAAGGTCTTCGTGGGTAGCTCGGGCAAGATTCTGCGGCCGCCGGTGGGGTTAGAGCGGGTAGCGCTAAAGCCTATCCTGCCGCACGTGGCGCTGGAGTTACTCAAGCCGTTGCGGGATCGACTGCCGGGAGCCTTCGATCGCGCCAATAAGGCCACGGAAGATCTGGCCAAGCCGATTCTGGAAAAAGCGGTGGCCGGGTGGAGCGAGCGGCAAGATCGCGAGATCTCCCGTCTAAGCGAGCTAGCACGCGTCAATCCGCTCATCTCCCGTGAAGAACGGGCGGCGCAAGAGGCCAAGAAGGAGCAGGGCATCGCGGCCATCCGCGAAGCCTCCCCGCGCCTAGACGCCATCCGCCTTCTAGTCTTCTCCGAACTTTAAAAAAAGGAGGGACTCCTTTTAAGAGGGTCTTTACGAAAAAGGAGGGACTCCTTTTTAGAGGGTCTTTAGGAATTCGACGATGTCGCGTTTTTCAGCAGCGCTATAGAGCTCTTTGCCGCTGGCTAGGAATATGCCTTCGTCGTGTCCCGTGGGGGCGAGCCCCGGCTTGGTGCCGTCGTAGGTGCTCTCGGTATCTTCTTTCCACGCCGCCGGCGTCTTTTCGCCCAACGGATAGCCGTTGCAGTCGGCGTCAAAATCGAGGGCCGGATCTTTTGCTTCCCCCGCGAAGTAGTGCTTTGGCCGTTCGCTCGCGCGGGTCAGTACCGCGCACAGGGACGGCGCCGAGTTGTTGTGGAAGTAAGGCCAGCGTGACCAGATGCCCACCAGCGGCGGCGGCACGTAACCGGTCTGCGGCACCATCTTCACTCCCGACCGCAGGGCGATCTCTAGCCGATTGAGCCGGGGGGCTAAAGACACCATGCCGAGGTAGCGCGTGGGATCGGTGCCCACGTCGATGACCGGCGTGTTTTCAAAGTACTCCACCCGAGCGGTCTTTAACCGTTCCACGAGCGGAAGTTTGTCGGCATCCGGCCGTGACCAATTCTTGGTGTAGGTGCCGTGGCACTTAGCGCACGTGCTTTGGAATAGTTCCCCGCCCCGGCGGGCGCGTCCGTAATCGATCGATTCGGCGGGGAAGAAGTCCGTATAGCGCGGCGGTTCCGTCGCAAAGACCGCGGTGGTTAAGTCCCGTACGGTGGCGTCGTGGTTATCGAGCCACCCGGCGAGCTCGTTCAAATCCGTGCCGCGGCCAATCTCGTTCCACAAAAAATTGGTGTGAATGGGGTTGCCACTCACCACGCTGCCGTCGGATAGCCACCTATTTTTGTACTTTAGGTTCCACCAGACGGAAGGCTTGCTGTCCGCGTTCATTTTGGCCAGCGGCTCGGGATCGGGATTTTCGGCGTAGTACAGCTCCCGGCTTGCGAAAGCATCGGGCGCCCGACGCGCCAACGACATCGCGGTGTGCGACAGCGACGTATCCAACCCCCGGTGCAGCGGCAAACGCGCGTCCACGAAACGAATGTTGTGGCGCGCGGTGGAATAAAGCTTAGCCTCCCCGGCGGTAGCCCCCAGCGCTAACTGGAACGCAAAGGTCGGCACCTGGGAGATGGCCGACTTGCTCGAGGTAAAAAATTCGTTGGCGCGTGGGAACCGCGTGGTCAACCCGAGCACCGTTTTGCCAAAGAGCTGGCCCGAATGGCAGCTGGCACACGCGAAGGTGATGCCCACCGCCCCGTCGCGTGTGGTCTCGGTGACCCCCATGCGGTACGCCGGGCGCTTTCCGCCGGGGTAGGGGACCGCGTAAACGCCTTTGGCGCTTTCGCCGGGGTATTCATTTAGCCCCAGCCAGGCGTACAGGTCTTCGAGCGAGGTGAGATCTTTTTTCAGGCGGAAACTTTTTATGAACTGTCGCTTTAAAAGGTGCGACGGTGGCAATTTTAGTAGCTCCGCAATCGGCGCCTTCGGCATGAGAATACCGGTTACCGGAACGGGGTGGGTCAGCGCGTGGAGCTTACCGCGGGTGATAGCGCTGGCCCATTCGCCTTCCGTCAGCGAATAAATATTGGGCCGACCTTCCGCAGGCACGACGGCCCCTTCCTTCCAGTCGGCGTCGGTCGCGCGCGCCGTGGTCGCTACGATAAAAAATGCGAGAACTAGGAGCGGGTAGTGCATGGGAAAAATCGTAAGCGGAACGGAATCACTTAGGTACCGCGCCGCGTGGGATTCTTTATGATCACTTGTGGAAGGAGAGGGTACTCAAGTAGCGCCTTGGGCGAACTATTTAGGCCTCCGGCCCGTGAAGGTTCACATCTTTTGGGGGCCACAACTGTGGTGGCTTTACCGACGGAAGATACCATTGGCATAGACCGTCTCCGTTAGTACAGGTGGCGGGTTTGCTTTCTAGTCGTTGCCAGTCATTCGATGAACTTGCCTTTTTAGAACGTTCCCACCGGCGGCCGGCCCCGTACGGCGATTAGGAAGCAAATCCCCCCTTAGAAACATACGGCCAGTGAACCTGTAAATATCGTACAGCGGCGCACCGACGACTGCACTCTTCCGAGTCCCAAACCGTATTCATCGAGTGGGCTGCTCTAATTTGTCACTGCGCTGTCAAAGGGGCTGCGCACAAGGCGGGTGCTGGCGTTCCCGTTCGTGCTCAGGGCGCTTGGCCCGTGGATTGCTTTTTATAACGGCATTCCATCGTGGAGAAAAAAATGATCGTGGTGCGTAAGCTCTTTGGGCTCTCCCTCATTGTAATGTCGTTGGCCGCATGCCAAAAAACCGAGGCGACTAAGACCTCTCAGCAAACCCGTCCGGCCGTCCGGGCCGCGAACGGCACCCTATACGATTTAAAATGTCTAAAGGCGGGCAAGCCCGGTTCGATGTCCACCTGCGTGGTCAATACTGCGAAGACTTCCGCCCGCAAGGCCTACAACGATTTGAACCAGTCGTCGTCCACGGTGGCCGACGTCTCCTACTTCGTCTGGCAGATCTCGTACTTCGACGAGTCGTCGCTGTGCCAATGGATGTGGGGTATGCCGTCTTGCTACGACTATTTCGGCACGCAACCTGTACCGGGTCCGCGCTGCGAGGTGAACTGGCTTTTCCAATACCAAGATCTTCCTCAGGCCCAGGCGCGTAACTGCGGTCAGTATTGGAACCCGTGGTACACGCCGCCGACTCAAGGTGGCGGGTGGAACCAACCCGATCCGCCGACGCCGCCCACGTTATCGTGCGCCGACATTAAGATCGAACGCGATTGGCAGGCGAGCCAGGCCCAGTATTGCGACCAGGATAGCCAGTGCGAAGTCGCGTTTACCCAAAGCAAGTGGGGCGGGTGCGCGGTGCCGTCGACCAATAAGCTGTTGCACACTCCCGAATTGGACTACTGGACCGACCAATATAAATTCCAGTGCTTTGCCGGTATTTCCGCGGTGATTTGTCCTCTATCTGCCTGCACCGCGCCCAAGTGCGTGTCGGGCCGCTGTAACCAAACGTGTCCGTAAAGGGCTCTGGGCTGGTAAACTAGCGCCAGCCCACGAGCGAGGGTCCAACCGGTCCAACCAGCGGGTGGAGTGGATCGATCTCACTACCCGACGGGTTTCCGGCACCATCGCGTTGCCGGCGGAGCAGTCGTACACTGAGGTACACCTCTTCCCTAACCGCCAGATCTTCGTGCGTGGCAAAACGCTCCACCTGAACTGGGATGTCGATCAGCGGCTCGTTCCAAAGTAATGACGGCTAGCGCCGAAGGAGCTCGCGGGATTTTTTCAGTAGACCGTCGCAGGCCGGTTGGTTCTGTTTCACGGAATCGCCGGTCCAGGTTTCCGAGAAGTTCGTCGTGATGCTGTAGGAGCTGTCGTTGGTGATATTCCACACGCGGTACGGTTTCAGCGCGTCGTCCTGCTCCATTAGGAGGCCGACGATGAACCCCGCGGCGCTGCCGCCCGGAGTGACGAAGCTGTACGGATTCCCCCGAAAGTTCATGCTCCACTTGGCGAGCGAAATTCCGCGCCCCTCGAGTACGTATCGGAACTTGGCGAACTGCGTGTAGTCGTGCTCGTGGTGGAAGGCGTTTATGTCCCCTTTGAACCGTTTCGTCGTGTCGGTGAGGTACCACGCGTACGTTCGGTGTGGCGTGGTGTCCGCCGGTAAGTATTCATCGAAGTCCGGGCAGTCGTAGAGCGCCGCCGCAATGGCGTACTGGTACCTGGCGAAGTCCGGCGTCGCCCGCAGGAGCCGCGCCACTCGCTGGTAGTTTAAGTAAGCCACGATTTGCGTGTAGTGGCTGGGGGCCACTCGGTGGTAGCCGCCGTTGCCCTTTCCGATCACGAACTGGGCATCGACCGCATCCTGGTCCAAGAACCGGTAGCGCCCCCGGCCCATCTGCTTCGTGTAGAAGCTATCGAACGCCTCGTGCTCCACGCTCTTCCAGCCAAAGTGATATTTGTCGCCGTTTAGCACCGTGTCGGTATCGGGGTAGGCGCCGGGCCACCGGCTATAGCTTTCCCAGTTGGGGCGCAGATCTTTCCCGTGGCACTTCTGGCAGAGCGCCTCGTTCACGGGCTGCGGTACCGCCGCTTTTCCGGGATGAAACTGGATGCGTTGGAAGGAAAAGGTGGCGGTCGCCTTATCGAACTCGAACATCTCGAGCTCGAGGTTCCCCTTGGTGCCTTCCTCGCCGTTGAACGCCATCGTGAACTGCGCGTCCTTCGTGTGGGAGATCACCCGTGGGAATTCGTAGCTCGCCGCCTGTCGGCTCTGGCTCTCGTGCATCAGCACGAAGTTCTGGCGCAACTCCGGGTACCGTTTGCCCAGCTCGGTCGTTACCGCCTCGACCGTAGCCCTGTCCTTAAGGTCGACCGCGATCTGAGTCGTTTCGGACAGGGTGGGGCGGGCAGACGCCGATAGGGAAACGAGGAGTGAAAGGCAAAGCGCGGATAAAAGCCACATAGTCCGTAGGAATAAGGGGTCTGACCCCTTAACGAAATAACCACTTCGAAAAAACGGTCCACAACGTTATCAAAAGATAATGCATAGCGTTAAAAGTGGCTCGAGCTTACGACTCCACAATTAGAGCGCGCGGGTTTGCCACGCTAGAACGGTAAGCCCGGCGATGACCCCTAAGCTCCACCGCACCATCAACGCCTTGGCCTGGGCGATGTCCTTCAGACTTAGGAGCAGCAATAGCACGATGGGCGCGAGGACGTACCGGATCGAATAGATCACCGTGTGAAAGGCCGGTGCGATGAGCAGCGCTAGGGCGACGAACCACAGGGCGCGCTTCACCGGATCCTTCGGCTGGGCGATCCGCGTGGTCAGGAACACGAACAGCCCCGTACCCGCAAACAGCGTGAGGGCCAGCACGGCGTAGCCCAGCCCGAGAAACATAGACGGGAACCCTAAGCGAATCGCCCAGCCCAGCGGCACGTACTTCGCGGAAAACGGCATCCACCGCTCCAGCGTCGCCATCCCCAGTGCGGTGGGAAGTAAAAGTGGGATCGCCCAACGGCGAAGTACCCCAAAAAATTCCGGCGAGAAGAAAAGCAGCACGAACGCGGCTTCGCCAAACGCCAGCGTCAAAAAGGGAAGGGAGAAGCGGCGC
>JAYUBV010000067.1:0-8600 GCA_043740655.1 Pseudomonadota bacterium
AGAGAAGATCGACATCCCGGACAGCCGCAAAGACGACTTCCGTCGCGAAGTGATGAACTACATCGGCGCCTTGGCGCTGGATGGCCGTCAGTTCGATTACAAAACCAACGAACGTCTGCACAAAGCCCTCGAGCTGAAGCTGTTCGAAGACCAGAAAGACACGATCAAGCTTACGAGCTTGGTGTCGAATGTTGTCGACCAGGCTACGCAAGAGAAGATCGACATCGTGAAGGCACGTCTCATTAAAAATTATGGTTACGATGAGGTTAGTGCGACGGATGTTCTTAATTTTGTCGCCTCGATCTTCGCGCGTGGCGATGTGAAGCGGAAATAAACTTTGAGCGGCCCATTTTTCTCACCGGGCTGCTCGGCTGGAGACTTCGTCCGGGCCTTCGTTGCCCGGAGTGTATTATGAACGCCGGCATCAAACGTGATCACCTACGCTTTAAGCAGATCGTCAAAGGCAAGATTAAGCAGAACCTGAAGAAGTACATAACTCAGGGTGAGCTGATCGGACGCCAAGGCAAAGATCTGGTCTCTATTCCTGTTCCACAGATTGATCTCCCTAAGTTCAAGTTCGGCAAACGCCAGTCCGGCGGCGTCGGGCAGGGCGAAGGGCAGAGCGGCCAGCCCGTAGGCCAGGGTGAAGAGCCTGGGCAGGCGGGTAATGGAGAGGGCCAGCACCAGCTGGAGGTCGACCTCTCCCTCCAGGAGCTGGCGGACATGCTGGCGCAGGAGCTGGAGCTGCCGAATATCAAGCCGAAGGGCTCCGGCGTAGTCCAGACGGACAAGCACAAGTTCAACGGCGTTCGGAGCGTCGGTCCCAACTCCCTTCGCCACATCAAGCGTACGTATAAAGAAGCGCTCAAGCGGCAGATCATCGCGGGCAACTACAATCCGTTGGATCCCAAGATCATTCCGGTGAAGAAGGACTTCCGTTACCGCGCGTGGCGGAACGTAGTGAAACCAGAAAACAATGCGGTCATTGTATACATGATGGACGTTTCGGGCTCGATGGGCGACGAACAGAAGGACATTGTACGCACGGAGTCGTTCTGGATCGATACGTGGCTTCGTTCTCAGTACAAAGAGCTTCAGATCCGCTACATCATCCACGATGCATCCGCGCGCGAGGTGGACCAGCACACTTTTTATCACACGCGCGAAAGCGGTGGCACGCTCATCAGCTCCGCCTACAAGCTTTGTAACGACATCCTGCAGCAGCAGTATCCGGTCGAGCAGTGGAACATCTACGCCTTCCACTTTTCCGACGGCGACAACTGGAGCGGCGAGGACACGAAGCTTTGCGTCGACATGCTGAAGCATGACCTGCTGCCGAAGTGCAATGCGTTCTGCTATGGCCAGGTCGAGAGCCGGTACGGTAGCGGGCAGTTTATTAAAGACATTACCGAGAATTTTAAAGAAGACGAACGCATCATCACCTCTAAAATCGAGAGCAAGGAAGCCATCTACCGGTCCTTGAAGGATTTCCTCGGAAAGGGAAAATGAAGCGAGTTCTCACCGACGAGTTGCAGAAAGCGCATCAGCACGTCAAAGAGCTGGCAAAGGGCTATGGCCTCGACACGTTCGACGTGATCTTTGAGCTGGTCGACTACGACGAAATCAACGAGATAGCGGCGCTGGGGGGGTTCCCCACGCGCTACCCGCATTGGCGCTTCGGCATGGAGTATGACTACCTCCAGAAGGGCTACGAGTGGGGCCTGCAAAAAATTTATGAGCTCGTGATCAATACGGATCCTTGCTACGCGTACTTGCAGATGGGTAATGAGATCGTCGACCAAAAGCTGGTCATGGCCCACGTGTACGGGCATTGCGACTTTTTCAAAAATAACCTCTGGTTCAGCAAGACCAACCGCAAGATGCTCGACCAGATGGCGAACCACGCCACGAAGATCCGCTACTTCCAAGATCGTTTCGGGGTGGATAACGTTGAGAACTTCGTGGACGTCTGCGCGTCGCTGGATAACCTCATCGATTTTTATTCGCAGTTTGTGAACAAGAAGGATGCGCGTGCTCAGGCAGCCGCGGATGCTCCGTCGGAGATTCACCGGTTCGAGAGCAAAGGTTACATGGAGAAGTACATGAACCCGGCCTCGTACATCTCGGAGCAGGAAGAAAAGATTAAGGTCGAGGCCGAGAAGGCCCGCAAATTCCCGCCCCGTCCCGAGAAGGACGTATTGCAGTTTCTGATCAACCACGCGCCCATGGAAAACTGGCAGCGCGAGGTGTTGTCGATCGTGCGGGAAGAGGCTTATTACTTTGCGCCGCAGGGACAGACTAAAATCATGAACGAAGGCTGGGCAAGCTACTGGCATTCCTTCCTGATGACGAACCACATTTTGCGCGACTCGGAAGTCATCGACTACGCCGATCACCACAGCGGTACCCTCGGCGCCCGTCCGGGTCAGATCAATCCTTACAAGCTCGGCATCGAACTTTACCGAGACATCGAGGAACGCTGGAATCGTGGCAAGTTCGGCAAAGAGTACGACGAGTGCGACGACAGCAACGAGAAGAAGCACTGGGATAAAAAACTGGGGTTAGGCCGTCAAAAAATTTTCGAAGTTCGTAAGGTGCACAATGATGTGACCTTCATCGACACCTATTTCAACGAAGAGTTTAGCTACCAGCAGAAACTTTTCACCTACGGCTTCAATCGCCGTACGGGTCAGTACGAAATTGTGGATAGAGACTGGAAGAAAGTTAAGAACCAGTTGCTCTTCGCACTGACCAATTTTGGAAATCCCATCATTCGCGTGGAAGACGGTAACTTCGAGAATCGGGGCGAACTATTGCTGACGCACCAGCACGAGGGAATCGATCTCGAATACGACAAAGCGGTGGAGACCTTGCGGAACCTTCACGTCATGTGGAAACGGCCGGTGCACATTTTCACCAAGTACAACTCCCAGGGCAAACTGATCTCCTTCGACGGTAAAGAAATTCACGAAAAAGACGCCTGATTTGTCATTGCGAGGCCTCGGAGAGAGGACGAAGCAACCCTATAGAATATGGCTGGCCCTGTTCAGCGGGATTGCTTCGATGCTTCGCCCCTCGCAATGACGCCATTCGGAGAAATTATGCGAATCCTCATTACGGGAAGCTGCGGCTTAATCGGCAGTGAAGCCGTTCGTTTTTATTGCGGTGCCGGCCACCAAGTGCGCGGCATCGACAATAATTTACGTCGGTATTTTTTCGGCCCCGGCGGCGATACTTCCGCGATCGAGAAACGTCTGTCCGAAGAGCTGCCCGGCTACCAGCATTCCTCGTTCGATATCCGGGACCGCAAGGAAGTGGATCGTACGTTCGGGGAATTCAGGCCCGACGTGATCGTCCATACCGCGGCCCAGCCGTCCCACGACTGGGCGGCCAAGGAGCCCTTCACCGATTTCGAAGTGAACGCGGTCGCTACGCTCAATCTGCTCGAAAGCTTTCGGCGGCATTCTCCTAAGGGCGTTTTCATTTTTATGAGTACGAATAAAGTTTACGGCGATGCGCCTAACCACGTGCCGCTCACCGAGACGAAACATCGTTATGAATATGGCCCGGAGCTGATGGGGAAGGGGATTTCGGAGATGATGAGCGTGGACCAGTGCCTGCACTCGCTCTTCGGCGCTAGCAAACTTTCCGCGGACGTGCTTTGCCAAGAATACGGCCGTTACTTCGGTCTCAACGTCGGCATATTCCGCGGTGGATGCCTCACCGGACCGGCGCACGCGTCGGTCGAACTGCACGGCTTTCTGTCCTACATTGTGAAGTGCGCGGTAACGGGCCAGCCGTACACGATCTTTGGCTATAAGGGTAAGCAGGTTCGCGATCAAATTCACTCGCGCGACGTGATTCGCGCGTTCGAGTGCTTTCGCAAGGCACCGCGCAAAGGTGAGGTTTATAATTTGGGCGGCGGCTACCGTAATAGCGCTTCGGTGCTCGAGATTATCGATATGCTCAATACCAAATTTTCCCTCACTCTGAACCACACCTACCAGGACCAGAACCGCAAGGGAGACCATATCTGCTACTACAGCGATCTCACCAAGTTGAAGCAGCACTATCCCGATTTTTCGGTGAGCATGAGCCTGGACGATATTCTGACGGAAATGGTCAAGGAAATGCGAACGGTCAATAAACCTTCAGGCGCGAAAGCGGCCTAGGAGACACTATGCGTATTCTCATTACTGGCGGCGCCGGATTTGTCGGCAGCTACCTTTCCCTATCGTACCGCAGGCTGGGTTACGAAGTGGTGGCGTTCGATAATTTGCATCGCCGCGGATCGGATTCGAACCTCGAGAAGTTCAAAGCGGCCGGCGTCGAGTTCGTGCACGGCGACATCCGCCAACCTAGCGACCTAGACGATCTGCAGGGGAACTTCGACGTGATGGTCGAGGCCTCCGCCGAGCCTAGTGTGCAGGCCGGAGTCACCAGCTCCCCGTCCTACGCCGTGCAGAGTAACCTGTTCGGCGTGTTCCACGCGCTAGAGTTCGCTCGCCACCGCTGCGGCGGCCTTATGTTTCTCTCCACGTCGCGCGTTTATTCCATGGCTCCGTTGCGGGCACTAAAGCTGGATGAAACCGAACGGCGCTTCGTGCTGGCCACGACCGGTAACGACGTTTCGGGAATCTCAAGGCTTGGCATCTCCGAGAAGTTTCCCGTCGACAGCGCACGTTCCTTCTACGGTGCCACCAAACTGGCGGCCGAGCTGCTCATCCAGGAGTACAGCGCGCAATACGGCCTGCCTTCCGTCATCAATCGCTGCGGCGTTTTGGCGGGACCCGGTCAGTTCGGCAAGACCGACCAGGGCGTATTCAGTCTTTGGGTCTATCGCCACCTCGCCGGCCAAGCGGTGACGTACACCGGCTTCGGGGGGAAAGGGAAACAGGTTCGCGACCTCCTGCACGTGGAAGACCTGTTCACGCTAATGCAAAAGCAGGTCGCTGACTTCGCGAAACTTAAAGCAGATGTATTTAATGTTGGCGGAGGTCCGGAGAATGCGGTGTCGCTCAAGGAGTGGACGCGGCTTGCCCAACAGGCCACCGGCCGCAAGGTAGAGGAAAAATCTGTGACCGACACCTCGGTCGTCGATATCCCTTTCTACGTTACCGACAACGGTCTCGTTACCGAACGTTTTGGATGGAAGCCCGCGCGCAAACCAGCCGATATAGCGAAGGACATCACCAAATGGGCGATGGAAAATCAGGATGTGCTGGCCGTTTCGGCCGCCTGAGGAGATTGTTGAACTATGAATGCATTGGACCTTTCGGTCGTTATTCCCGCGTACAACGAAGCGGAGAATCTGCCCGCTACGTTGTACGATTTGGCCAAAGCGCTGAACGCGCTTCGCATTCGCTATGAGCTCCTGGTCGTAAACGACCATTCCGCGGACAATACCGAGGAAGTGTTGCGCGAAATTAAACAGTCCATCCCGCAGGTTCGTACCGTAAATAATACGCTGCCCAGCGGTTTCGGTTACGCGGTTCGCGCTGGCCTCGAAGCTGCCCGCGGCGAAGCGATTGCCACCTACATGGCGGATAGCTCCGACGTGCCCGCTGACCTTGTCCGTTTTTACCAAACGCTGCACGAAAAGAAGGTGGACTGCGTTTTCGGCTCGCGCTTCATGAAGGGCGGCCGCGTTGTCGACTATCCACCGCACAAATTTTACCTTAACCGTCTGGTCAACCTGTTTATCCGCGTGATTTTTGGATTTCGTTACAACGACACGACGAATGCCTTTAAGCTGTACCGCCGGAGCACCATCGAGAATCTGCGTCCATTTCTAGCCTGTCATTTCAACTTCACCGTCGAGCTACCGCTGAAGGCCATTGTTCGGGGGCACTCGTACGCGGTGGTGCCCAACGCCTGGATCAATCGCAAGCACGGCGTTTCAAAGATGAAGATTCAAGAAATGGGTTCGCGCTACCTGTTTATCGTGTTTTATTGCTTGCTAGAGCGCTGGCTGTCACGCGGTGACTACCTCAAACGATCGAGCGAGATCTCGGGGCAATCGCGCCGTAACGGAGATCGAAGCCCTAAGGCGGCCGCTTGATGCGACCCAAAATATCGTCTCCGTTCGGCCAGTCCCGGGTGCCCGAGTTTCACTCGATCGGCGAGCTAGCCCTAGCGGTGGTTATTGTCGTGGGGCTGGTGCCGCTGTCGCTTTACTATCTCTTTTACGATCTCGGTAACCCGTTGCTCGATCCCCATCCCTGGCGCCAAGCTCAAACCGCACTGACGGTGCGCTCGTTTTTTGACGAGGGAATCGGTTTTTTTCGTTACCCCACCACGATGAGCGGGGAGCTGTGGAACTTCACGCGCGAGTTTCCTATCTACCAGGCGGCAGTCGCCATCGTAATGCGCGTAGGCTTCGGCCTGGAAGTTGCCTCACGCCTGGTGAGCATCACCTCGTTCGCTGCGGCGATATACTACCTGGGCCGTTTGGTCGGTCATTTTCTCGGTGCGCGTACGGGGCTATGGGCCGTTTTGATTTACCTCACGCTGCCGTTTTGCACGCTGTTCGCCCGCACTTGCCTCATCGACTTCATGGTACAGGCCTTAACGTTAGCCTTTCTCTTTCATACCGCCCGGTACCTTACTCCCCGGATGACCACCGGTGGGTTTCCGATTGCGGTATTCGTCTTTGGTCTTTTGGCCGCTTTAGGGAAGGCGCCGTTCTGGATGCTGGCCTCCTCGTTCATGGGGCTGTGGATTCTTGTCGATTGTGTGATCCGGCACGAAGTCCGTCCGCGCGAACGCAACGTGCTGATTGCCCTGTTTATTCAAGGCGTACTAGGGCTTGCCTGGACCAAGTACGCGCAGAGCACCTACCTGCGGAGTATTTCTTCGGAAGATCTTAACTGGTTGTCGGGTCCGCTTTCCCTCCGATTCGACTCCAGTTACTGGATCAAGCTCGTCCAGTCGCTCAGCCGCAGCGTTTTGAATCTGTGGTTAGTAGTCCCCCTCACGGCCGGCCTCCTGCTTCCCGGCCCGTACCGCCGTTTCTTTTGGATCTTCATCGCCGGTTGCTTAGGATCGGTGCTCATCTGGTTTCGAGTTCACGCCGCCCACAACTACTACTTTCTGATTGAGCTACCCTTTCTGATCGCGATTGCGGCGTACGGTATGGTTCGCATTTTTGAAGTGGGCCGTTTTCACCAGGCTTGGTACGCGCTGATGTTGGTGGCATTTCTATATTCTCTGAAAGGATTACCGGCCCGCTACGAAACTATCTCCTTCGACTATCGCAAATGGCTCGGCCCTTATCACGAGGTGGCGGCGATCCTCGAGGCGGATGAGATCGTTTATTCGGAAGAGATTGATCTATCGATGCCGTTGTACTCGAGCCGCTACGTGGCTTACCCCAACGTGCAGGGGGCCGGGGGAATTTCGCCCTGGCTCGCGGAACGGATTAACGCTTACCGATTCGCGCCCGGACACGAAAACTTCGCGGTGATGGGAAATCGCAAAACCCTCGGGCTCACCTGGGACAAGAAGGGAACGTCGTATTTTCGGGCGGATCCCTTTTTGCGGAGCTCCACGCGACTGGTGCTGTGGAATGATGACGCCGATTTAAAGCCCAACGAACGTGCGGCGCTCGCGTGCCGCTTACCGCTGGGAAGCGCTCCCGGAACGAAGTACGAAATCGTTACCGCGTCCGGCCACCATTTGGCACTTCCGCCCTATAAATACGTGGGGGCGACCCCGAATGGCGCGTCCGAATGCGGCCTCAAGGTATCCCGGCTTCCCTCTTTTCAAACTCGAAATTAGGGCCGATGATGGTCGGTCTTTGTGGGAGGTTACCCCTTGTCGTCGACGCATCAAGATGAGCTCTTTGTAGATCTGGATCACCACCCCCTTTACCGGAACGTTCTCCAGATTCTCGAGTCCGCCGCCGAATCGATTAACCTAGATGCTAATGTTTTCAATAGATTAGCTAAGCCGCGTCGTTGTCTCTACGTTTCCATTCCCGTGCGAATGGATGATGGCACCATTAAGACGTTCGATGGTTTTCGCGTGCACCACAATACGACGCTGGGACCCGGGAAGGGCGGCATCCGCTACCATCCCGAGGTGAACCTGGGCGAAACGGCCGCTTTGGCCACCCTGATGACCTTGAAAAACTCGCTGGTTCGCCTCCCGCTCGGAGGAGCCAAGGGCGGTATCCGCTGTGACCCCACGAAGCTATCGCGCCGTGAAAAGCAAAGCCTTACGCGGCGGTACACATCGGAAATTTTTATGTTCATCGGCCCGGATAAAGACATTCCGGCGCCGGACGTTGGTACTGACGCGCAGACGATGGCGTGGGTAATGGATACGTACAGCGCCCAGACCGGTTTTGCGGTTCCGGGCGTAGTGACCGGGAAGCCGATCGAAATTGGCGGATCGCTAGGACGCGTGGATGCCACCGGCCGCGGTGTCGTTTACACCGTAATTGAAGCGGCCAAGCGTTTGGGCTACGAGCTCAACGACAAGACCAAGGTGGCCGTACAAGGTTTCGGAAACGTAGGCTTCCACTCGGCCAAGCTCATGCAGAGCATCGGCACCAGCATCGTCGCGATCAGCGACGTCTCCGGCGGTCTATACAATGC
>JAYUBV010000068.1:0-2592 GCA_043740655.1 Pseudomonadota bacterium
GCGATCGCTTCGTCACCATTGAAGTGGACGACGGCGTCACCCTTAAGATTCTGCGCACCGCGATTGCCGAAAACGCCGCTTCGCTCAAGCAAGAGCCGAACGGCAGCAAGAACGTCACGCAAACTACGTAAGTACATTTTAAATCGAGAGGGACATCATGAAGAGCCTCAAGTGGCGCAGCTGGGTTGTCGGATTCACCGTAGTATTCGCCGTATATCTACTCATCCCGAGTTACTTAAAGTTTGCTCACGGTAAGACGATCCCGAAAGTCGCGAAAGCGGATGACCCTTGGTACTACCATTGGCTCCCCTCCGAAACGCTGAAACTTGGTCTGGATCTGATGGGCGGCCTACACCTAGTGGTGGGCATCGACTTCAACGAAGTGCAGAAAGACGCCGTCAATAAGCTTAAGCATCAGCTCGAAGAGTTCCTGGTGACCGACAAAGTAGAAGGGGTGACCGTAGAGGTCTCCAACGACAACCGTCTGTTGGTCACGTCGCCCGACGCCGGGGTCCACAAGATGGTGGACGCGACCATTAGCAAACACCTGGGTGAGTTTGTGGATCCGGACGGAACTACGGGCAACACCGAGCGGCTTCGCATTTCAACGCTGTACGAGGCCGAGGTCCGTCGCCGCGCTATCGATCAGTCGCTAGAAACGCTCCGTAACCGTATCGACGAGTTCGGTATCGCCGAGCCCATCCTCCAGCGCCACGGTGAAGAAAAGATTCTGATTCAGTTCCCGGGCGTTCAGGAGCCTGGTCGGCTCAAGGACATCATCTCGCGTACGGCGAAGCTGTCGTTCCAGGTCGTCATGACTGGTCCGGAAGAGCCGGGCGGCGGCAATGGCGCTCCGAACGAAGGGGATCTGCAAAAGTGGATTGAAGAGTTCGAGAAGGCCAAGAACATCAAGATCGATCTCAAAACGCCGATGCCGGCCTACCTAAGACAGATCAACGAGTTTTACGCCAGTAAGTTGCCCAAAGGTTCCGAGATCATGTTTCATAAAAAGATCAACGTGAACACGAAAGAGGCGACCTACATTCCGTATATTCTGTCGAGCGAAGCGCTGGTTACCGGCGAAGACCTGCAGGACGCCTATTACAGTTTCAACCAGGAAAACAACGAACCGATCGTGAACTTCCAGATGACGCCGGTCGGGGCCACGAAGTTTGAGAAGGCAACCGGAGCGAACGTTCACAAGTACATGGCCATCGTGCTCGACAGCAACGTGCACACCGCCCCCCGCATCAAGCAGAAGATTGGTGGCGGCCGCGCGATGATCGAAATGGGAAGCAACGGACGCGCTCAGGATCAGATTCTGAACGAAGCTAAGGACACCTCGCTGGTATTGCGATCGGGCGCCCTGCCGGCCCGCTTGGAGTTTCTGGAAGAGCGCGTGGTCGGCCCGAGCTTGGGTGCCGATGCGATTCGCTCAGGAGTGTCGTCCCTCGCCGTAGGACTGGCGCTGGTCTTCATCTTTATCGGAATCTACTACCGGGCTTCGGGCTGGGTAGCGAACCTAGCGCTGGGGCTAAACGGCCTTTTTGTCTTGGCCTGCATGGCGGCCTTTGAAGGTACCTTGACGCTGCCGGGACTCGCCGGACTAATCCTGACGTTGGGTATGGCGGTTGACGCGAACGTGCTTATTTTTGAGCACATCCGCGAGTGCCTAAGGGCCGGTAAAGGGGTCCTGATGTCGATCTCCGAAGGGTACCATCGCGCCTTCTCGGCAATTTTTGACGGCCACGTGACGTCGATTATCTCCGGAGTGGTTCTTTTGAGCTTTGGCTACGGTCCCATTCGGGGTTTCGCCGTGACCCTGCTCATCGGGCTTGTAGCGTCGCTGTACACCGCGGTTTTCGTGACTCGGTTGGTCTTCGACTTCGTAGTGCAAAAGCGGAACGTGCAAACTCTTAGCGTATAGGTGACCCATGCAAAAATTCTTTCATCTAGTACCGACCAACACCAACATTCACTTCATCGATAAGTTCCGTTACTTCCTGATCTTCTCCATTCTCTCCATCGTCGCGACGGGAGTGGGAATGATGACCAAGGGGCTTCATTACGGAGTCGACTTCACTGGCGGCACCGTCCTTCAGGTCAAATTCGCCGGGCGCATGAGCACGGAAGATGTACGAAAGATGGTTACGGAAGCGGGTGAACCCGATGCCTCGGTGGTCTCTTTGGGGGATACGGGACAAGAGTTCATGATTACCTCCCGCTCGCCGGTAGAAAAGGGGCAGGTAGGCGCCCTCGGTCGTTCGCTTCAGCAAAAGAACGGCACGGGCATGCAGATCCTTTCCCAGGACGTGGTTGGTCCTAAGGTCGGGGCCGAGCTGAAATCGGCAGCGATGCGATCGCTGCTGTATACCGTTTTGCTCATCACCATCTACATCTGGTTCCGTTTCGACTTCAAATTTGCCCCGGGGGCCACGATCGCGATGATGCACGACTTGGCCATGATGACCGGATTCTTCCTCATCACGGGGAAAGAGTTCACCATCACCGCGGTGGCCGCACTTTTGACCATTGCCGGTTACAGCGTGAATGACACGATCGTCGTCTACGATCGCGTGCGTGAAATCATAG
>JAYUBV010000069.1:0-8576 GCA_043740655.1 Pseudomonadota bacterium
CAGATGATGAACCACACGTTGAACCACATGATGCTGCCCAGTGTACCGCCGAACAAAATCCACATCGCGCGGTGAGTGAACTTGCCTTCGGCATCGTACCAGAGGTTGCCGCCCGAATACTTCACGAAGAGCAGCGTCCAGCCGACCACGAAGGTGAACATCGCGCCCCAGCGGAACCAGAACAACGCCCGGTGCATGAGCTCGGGATTAACCGCGGGCTTCAGCTCCTTCGCCAACTTGGTCTGGAAGTTCGCGTTTACGAAGTTAAAGAAGTACAGGTGACCGATCCAGGTGATGCCCGCAATGATGTGCAGCCACCGCAAGAAGAAAACTAGGTTGGAATAGAAATCATCGAGAGCCATAAAACTCATCCTCCACAAGGTGCGACGGTGTCAGAAAAAACAACAATGTGGCATCGGCCACCGAACGACAACGCCAGAAAATTAGAGGGGATTCCACCACTTAAAACACAGTTCGGCTAGCAAATTCCCTTGCCGCACAGTGTCCCAAAACTAGTCAGTGCGAAGTCGCTGTTTCCACGACGATTCTTTAGGAGAGCGGGTCGGGCGAACAGTCGTAGACTCCGACTGTCGGAATTGTCTACACGCCTGCGATGAACCCAAAAACCAGAGCACTAAAAGAATACAAACGGCGGTCCAACGTATGCACTAGCTAGCAGTGGGAGAACTAAAGTTTGGGTCACATTACTCACAATCGATTTTTCAAGACCGTGACTGTAGTCGGGTTCTGTCTCCTCACGTCGTCCGCGTGGGGAGAAGACGGTGCAGTCTTGAATGGGCTGGCGGGCATTGCTGCCGCCGGCGCTTCCGTGGGAGCGGCAGCTTTCGCTGCCGATGCCGATAAAGTGGTGGCCGGCACTAATGCGCGCGCCAACGTGGAAATGACTCGCATTCAGAATGACGCCGTTCGCGATACTAACCAAACGAACGGCATCATTGCCCTGGCCCAGACCGCTTCGGCGGCCAACATTGCGGCTATCCAAAACGCCGGTGCCACCGAGCGCCAAGGCATGATCTCTACCGAAGGCATTTTGGCGTCGAAAGACAAGTACGCCACGGAACGCGAGAAGGCGTGGCTGGATTACGAATTCAACGTGGCCAAGATGCTGACCGAGGACAAAGCTCGCCAGCAGCAATTGCAATTCGATAAGGAAGGCCGCGATCTGATCGCGATGACCAAAATGCTTCGCCCGGCCGGCGCCAACGGCGGCCTGGAGGTAACGCGCTACAACGATTCTTTGCAGCCCGGTACGGCGAGTACCGCCGACCCCATGTTGACGACGAATTCCACCCTCACGCAAGCGACGGCGGCCACGAACGAAACCTCGGCCCAGAACCGCTTGACCCGAGCGGTGGCCAGCACCACGCCTTCCATGGCGCAACGGTTGTCCCAATTTAAAGGCGGCCCAGGAGCCCCCACCCTAACCAAACTAATTGTTGCTTCGAACAATTTGGCACGCAACACGGCCACCGTGCGCGGTTCCTCCGCTACGAGAGTACTGGCCTTCAATGACTCGCCCAAGACGGCAGCGTTGGATGGTGCAACCTTCCGCGCGGCCCGCCGCGGATTCGACGGCCCGGCCCACGCTAGCAACATCGGCCGTGGCAACTCCAACCCCACCCACGGTGGTGGCGATAGCGACGGCGGCAGCGAAGCTGGACACCGCCCCAACCACTAATCCCAACTGTGAAGACAAGAAACTTTCGCGCGAATACAGCTGCGAAACTAGCGATATGACAGGGAAATCCTCGCTTCCCCGTGGGTGACCAAACAGTAGGCGCAAGAAGTTACGCAATAATCAGTGGTTAGCGATTTGCGGAAAGACGGGTGTACACGTTCTTCACCCGTCAGCCCCCTCTACAAAGAAAATATCAAGCCGTTACGCTCAGTTATATACAACCAGTATTCACCCCAAGTTGGCCGGCGCCGTGCAATTTGATCCCGATAAGAAGACTTATTTTCAGCGGCACTCCCGGTACGTACGTGAACCTTCGCACTGATTTGGCAGCATTGATTTGGGAGACTCTAGGTAATGCAGCATCGATTAACCAACTTGGGAATCAAAGTGATGACGGAGGGCCTGCGCGCTTTCGTGGTCCCCGCGTTGGTCTTCTCCCTGATCCTGCCCGCCATTCCGGCCCATTCAGCCGGCGGCGGACCGAAACCCACCGGCGGCCCCGTCTCCATTGGCGCCCTGATGCAGCTCAGCGGATTTAAAAACATGGTGATGACCATCGCCATGGTGAACCAAGCCATGCGCGTCGCCGCGGACAACCCGATGGACGAATGGCGCCGCACCAACGTGCGCATCGCCATGTCGATGATGCCGGGTGCAATCGCCGGGATGGCGCAAGAGTTCATGAAGGGTAAGCTCGGCAACGACGATCTTCCGATCGTTCAGGGAATCCTGGGCGGCTTCGTCGACAAAAATGCGGGCGACGCCTACCAAAAGTTTATGAGGGATCCGAGTGCGCGCAACATTCCTAAAGTTGGCGCCGGATTTCCTAACGTCACGCCTCCGCCGCTTCCTAAAGTGGCCGGCACCGCTTTAGCTTCGGATTCCAAAGGCCAATCCGCTTCGGGCGGCGCCGTAGTCGGCGGGATCGGCAAAGCCCAAGTGGACCGTCCGCCTTCGAGAGAAATGGTCTCGTTGAGCCAGCGGCTCGATGCTAAGCCGGAAGCCCAGGGCACGGCAAAGACCCAGAGCACTACTTTTGACGACGGAGCGTCCAAAGCTTCGGCTTCGGATGCGTCCGGTGGTTCGATTGTCGGCGGCGGCAAGGTCGCGGTCGATGCGGCTCCCCAGGGCTTTAGCGGCGGTTCGCAATCTTACGGGGCGGCTAGCCCCGGCAATCGCGAGGTCGCCACTGGTTCGGCCCAGGGCGGACAAGCGTCGCCAACCCAACAAGGGGCTCCCGCCCTTCCCTACGTCGGAAGCGAAACGGTTTTGAAGGCATCGCGCGAGCTCTCTAGCATCGAGCAGCATTCGCAGTCTTCGGAAACGCGTCTCAGCATCGTTCGCGGCGGGAAGAAAGAGGAAGGCGGCGATAACGAGTTCTTCGATAATTTCGAAAAGCAGACCAAGAAAAAGGTTCAGCCACGCAAGCAGCAGCGCCGTCCTACCACGCGCCCGACCTCTTCGCTCGGCCCCACTAAGTTTTTCAAGTTCCTGGCTTTAGGTTACGAAGCCCTACTTCCGGCGGCTCACGCCGAAGAGGAAGAAGGCAAACGTGAGGGTGGCCAGGCCGCAGCTATCTTGATGGCTCTCGCCGCCATCATGGCGGCGGTTGCTCCGATGGTCGTCGCCAGCATTCAGGCAAACGCGGATAAAGATATTGCGAAAACGAACGCGAACGCGCAAATCAAGATGACCGAGATTACGGCCGATACTCAAAAGCAGGCCAACGCAATTGCCCAGAACGTGGCCCTCACCCAGAGCGCCACCGCGCAAGGCGTAGCCGCGATGAACAACGCCGGGGTAACGGATCGCTTGCAGCTGCAGCTCGCCGAGCTGCGATCCGCTCGTACCGACGCCCGCACGGCCGAAGAAGAACGCCGCAAATTGGATCAGGAATACAATGGTCAGCGCTTGGCCCTGGCCGAGAAGCAGTCCAAGCAGAATTTAGATTTGGCGAAAGAGACCCTGGCCGCCCAGCTTTCCGAAGCGGGTCTGCGCAGCGGTTTCTCTAGCTCGACCAACAGCGGTTTGGAAACGACCAAGACGGCTTCGTCGGGGGCTTCTAACCAGAATCCGGTTACGAACGGTAGCCGTTTGAGTGGCAGCAATTCGAATTCGACCGCAGCGGCGGGTGGTTCAAGCGGCTTGGCTCAGCGCACTTCGTCTTCGACGTCGACCTTCACTCCGCGTGCGAACGGCCCCAGCTTGAATGTAGGCGCCAAGACTTCGGCCTCTTTCGACGACAACGCGAAAGGCGCCGCCGTGGCTTCGAATTCGGGAGCGACCGGTTCGTCGTCGCTCAATCTCGGCAGTGCCACCGGCGGCGCTCGCGGCTTCGATGAAGGTTTCGCGGCCGACACCGGTGTGGACGACAAAAAAGCAGCGGCAGACTGCGCGGAAATTCGGAAAAAAGACTCGAAAAAAGGCGATGAATGCTTCGCTGCCGCCCGCGCCAGCAGCCGCAGCGCCACTCGAGGACTTCGTTCTCCGGCGCCGGCCAGCAAGAGACTTTTGACAGGATTAACGGCTAGTAACACGGGTCGCGGCATGGCGGCCCGGTTGAGCCAGCTAACCGCAACCGCTCCGACCAATCCCAACGTGGCCGGTTCTGTCTCGGAAATGCGCGCTTTCGTAAAACCGGCATCCAGCTTCGGTGGTTTCCTACGCAGCCAGGAACAGCCCGGGTTCGCCACTTATCAGCAAACGGCCGGCGCACCTCACCGCGACCTCACATCGAGTGAAGCGGCGGGCGGCACGATCAGTGGCGGCCATTCGGCAAAGAGCGCAAACGGAATTTTGAATCTGACGCAGTAACAATTTTGATTTCTCGGGGGGGAAAGGGACTACGAAGTCCTTGGGGGCAGGTGCTTCACGGCACGCTGCCCCTTTTTTTCGGAAGCCCCATGCCGTGAAGCATCCTTAAGGGTTAATCCATAAGGATTAAGCCTTAACCCTTCCCCGTATTCCGCCCGTATTCACTCCCTGCTTAACTACCAGACACCCTCCCCCCAATGATTCTCCCCACTTACCAATTCTTAAACAGTCAGTGTTAAGGGGTTAGGCGGGATTGTGTCGTTGCCGAAGTTATCGACGATAAAACGCTCGCAAATCCAATGCCTTAGCGACCGGCTCCGAAAACCTATTGGCTTAGAACGTGCTCTATTAATCCTTTAGATATGGCACCACGGTTACGACATCACACTTGGCTCCTGGTACTTGCGCTCTATAGCGCGGCCGCCCGGGCTGAGTACCGTACCGATGGAATCAACGAGGCCCAGGGCCTGGCGAAGGTGGCGGCCGAGAATCCGCCCATCGCCCCCGAAGTGATGAACGCCGTAATCGCAAAGGTGCGAGCGAATCCGCAGCTGACCCAGGCGTTGATACAAGCCAATCCCCGCTTCAAAAAGATTTTAGGCATTCAAGACGGCGAAGTACCGGCTCCGGCCGTACGTACTCCTCCCGTTCCAGTTCAGCTTCCGGCTCCGGTTCAGGCCCCGGCTTCGGCGGAAAAGATTCGATTGGCGGAAACACTGGCGCAAGTTCGCGCCGTCATGGCCGGCGGAAGCGTGGCCGACTTCGCCACCGCGGAACGCGAACTGGCCAGCCTTCCTTCCGAAACCAACTTAGGTACGCCCGAACCCGCCGCCCCCCTCGAATTCAATAATAACCCGGCACCGCGCGGTTCGAGCGGACGGTTGCTCGGTTCGCTCGGCAACGGTCCCGATCGCCGCGAAGTGGCGGCCCAGTCGTTGGAATACCGGAAAAAAGGTTTGATCGCGAAAGAGAAACGTTTTGCCCGCTACACCAATGCGTCGGGCGGCGCTTCGCTACAGGCTTCCTTGGAATTCAACCGGCGGGTTCGTGGCGCGGTGGCGGCTCCGAGCGACAACTACCAACTCGCGATGCGTGATATTTCCGAATACGGCGGCGACGATAACGCGCCGGTGCTCAAACCCAAACGCATCGTCCGCGACCAATACGATACGCCTCCAGTCGGCGGGCGTCGTTACAACCCTTTGCTCCGCCACACCTACGACTCTTTAATGGTTACCGACAAGGGCGGCCATAGCGGCGGGTCGAATCTCGACTCACGCCATAAATTCACCGACAGCGTCGTTAAAGAGTCGGGCTCGGCCAACGCTAAGCCTTAATGGTACGATGGCAATATGGATGCCCGTCCCCAGATTTCCATCCTGATGCCCACGTATAACGGTGAGCCCTTTCTCGCGTTAGCCCTGGAATCGGTAGCCCAGCAAACCTTCTCCCAATACGAACTATTAATCCGCGACGACGGCTCAACCGATTGCACGCTCAAGCTCATCGAGTCTTTTAAGGTGCCGCAGTTCCGGATGGTGCCCAAACCCAGTCCGCGTCGGGGCCTCTTTCCCAACCTCAATACGCTGCTGAAGGAAGCGAAGGCGCCGCTCTGCCAGATCCTTTGCCAGGACGATTGCCTGGAGCCAGAGGCGTTAGCCGAGATCGTTTCGTTCTGGAGTGTGCACGAGAAGATCGAACTACTGTTCACCAAGAACCTCATGATGGATTGGGAAGGTAACGTGGATCCGAAGGTGGATCTCGCCGATTTTCCTGGAGTGATTTCGTCTGGGCTAGCGATTCAGCACTTCTTTTTTCACGGCTGCATTCCCGGAAACCTCTCCACCGTTTCATTTAAGACGGCGTCGGCGTGGGCGCTGGGCGGTTTCGACGACTCGTTGAAGGTGTCGGGCGATTACGATTTGTGGAGTCGGCTCGTTCAAACGGGACCGATGGGCATTTTGCAGAAGCCGCTGGTACGCGTGCGCGGCCACCGCGGACAGCTAAGCCGCCAGTTTGATTCCTTACCGCAGTTTGCCAAAGAGAACCGCGTCATCCGCGCGGCGCTGCGGGCGGCATTGCCCGAAGACCTGCGCGGCCCGGCCCTGGCGTTCGAGAAAAAACGGCACCTAGTTTTGGATTTTCACGCGGCCCTGCGCGCGGCGCTTCGACTTGATTTTAAGAACGCGGTGGCGCTTTTCAAAACGTTGGGTGGGGATCTCGCCCCGGCAGCGTTCCACTGGCTGACCACCGTGAACAACCGGCTCCGTCCCGCAGCGCCGTTTCGCATTCCCGATGCGGACAAGGACGCGATTCACACGCTAGAGAATAAACCGAAACATTAACCGAAGACCTTGCGGTAGATGGCGGCGTAGTCGCGCACCAGGTGTAGCGGCTCGGGCTTGGGCAACGTTTCCAAACGCTTCCGGGCGGCCAGCCAAAACTCCGGCGACGACATCGCGCTCGGATTCTCGATGAACGTTTCTAGCGACCAGGGGCACTCGCTATCCCAGCCGCTCAGTACGCCGTGGTGTTCGGGAAACAGCACCGGCACGCCGGTCAGAATCGCTTCCCACGCCAGCATGCCCGAATCGAACGGACGCTGAACGTCGTACACCAACATTTCCGCACGCCCCAGTAACGTCACCCACGGCTTGGGGCCGGTGGTTTTTAGATCGTTCTGGGAGAGGAACAAAATCTCGCGTCCCGTCGCGGCAGCTTTCCAGTTCTCGGCGGCCTTGATTAATCGAACGGAAGAGCCACGCACATCTCCGACGATCAGCATCGTGCGCGGTTTTTCCTGCCGGGGCACTTCGTTAAAATAGAGGAAGCGGCGGGGGCCCGGTTGCACCACGTGCACCATCGACTCCTTCACGCCCACCGAGTGATCGAGAAACCAAGTTTTGTCCGCATGTGACGGCACCACGTACTGTTCCTGCGAATGGCCGCGGACTTTGGAGTGCAACGGAACGCGGTGGCTCGGCAGCCAAGTCGTCAGCGTCGGCTTACTGAGCTTTTCCGCGGCGAATCCGAACGGACGGAATCGGTGCATGAAGGTGACCGGCGCTCGCCGCACGAAACGGCGCTCCCATGCGAACGGCACCAGCCAGCCGGTGGGCGGGATGCGGGTGTCGTATCGTTTCCACGGGCCCGGTGAAACTTGCCCTTTGTTCGACAGCAAGACGGTGCGGTGGCGGTTCACCCACGGACTCTCTTCGTCGCCGTGGTAAGCGGCCAGCTCGTCCACAAACTCATCGACCTCGTGGCCGGACTGCCCCCACAACGGGGAGACCCGGGTATCGATGCAAAGCCGCGGCGTATGTAGCATGCAATCCATGGAGAATTGGTTGATAACCCAAAGCGCTACCGAAATCCACGGTTTGGTCCGACAAATGCTGAAGCGTGGGGAATGTCACCCGTTCCCGCGCTTTTTTGGGGCTTGTCCTTAGCCACCCTCCTGCTTTCCGGAACCGCGAGGCTGAAAAGCCGGCTCTACCACCACGACCTGACCCTTACTTTTTTCGACGTGGGGCAGGGGGACGCCAGCCTCATCGCCCTCCCCCACGGCGAGCGGTGGATGGTCGACGGTGGCGGCGCCTTTCTCGAAAAGCACGTGGGGCGAAAACACCTGTTCGGCGAGCTAACTTCGGCGGCGGTGCTAACACTAGACACGGTGCTGCTGTCCCATCCCGATCTGGATCATGGCCAGGGTTTTTTGCCGCTACTTTCGGAATTGAAGGTAAAGCGCCTGCTCTTTCCGGAGTCCTTTCTAAAGGAACAACCGAGAAAACTGTTACTGCGCCAGCTACTCGCCCGTGCGGGGGTGCGCGGTACTCCGGCGCGCGGAGTGGGCGCGCCCGAGGCCTTCTCTTTCCCCGGCGGCCACGGCGAGCTGATTCCCGTGCTCGGAAAGACGGCCAACGATCGCGCGCTGGTCGTGCGGTTGGTCTACGGTACCTGCTCCGCGATCTACACGGCGGACTTAGAAAAGGACGGGGAGAATTGGTTGGCCGGCTACGCCCGGGCCCAACGCTGGTCACCGGTCACCTTACTAAAGGTAGCC
>JAYUBV010000070.1:0-2582 GCA_043740655.1 Pseudomonadota bacterium
ATCGCCAAGGGGCTCAATCCGGTCGACATCGTGAACCTGGGCTGCGACGCCTTCTTCCACATGGTGATGCACGACGGAATCTTCCACGGCGATCTTCACGCCGGAAACCTCTTCATCCTAGGCGACGGCCGCATCGGCCTCATCGACTTCGGCATCGTGGGCCGCCTCTCCCGCCGCGTACGCGACAGCATCGTGTCCATGTTCATAGCCCTGGTCGATGAAGACTACGAAACGCTGGCCAATGAGTACGTGAACCTCTGCCAGGGAACCGGCGAAACCGACGTAGCCGCGCTGCAAAAAGACTTGATGGACACCATCGGCCCCTACGTGGGCATGAACTTGGGCGACATCAACATCGGAAAGATTCTGCTCCAATCCACCGGCACCGCCGTTCGCCATAAACTGATCGTACCGCGCGAGCTGATGCTGCTGTTCAAAGCCATCCTCACGATTGAGGCATTGGGGCGCAAACTGGAACCCACGTTCGACATTCTGCAGGTGGGCACCCGGCTCGCCCGCCAGCTTATCGCCTCGCGCTACCGTCCCGATCGCCTCGCGCAAGACCTGCTGGTGGTCGGCCGCGACTTTCAGGGGCTACTCGAAACCGCACCGCGCCTTGTGCGTCGTTTTCTGCGCGTTTGGTCGCACAACCGCTTCGCGTTCGAAATCAAAAGCCCCGAGCTAACCGAAATTCGCCACAGTCTGGATAAGCAATCCAGGTCGCACGTGCTCGCCACGATGGCCTTCGGCTTTTTGTGTTTTGCGATCGCGCTCAGCTTTCAGCACCCGGCGGAATCCCGAACTTTGTTTCTGCCGCTGCCGAGCTGGCTTTTCGTCGGCGTTGCCGTGAGTCTTTCACTCGTGGCGACCTGGGTGGTAAGAAAAACAAAGTGAGCCCATCGCGCGCCCTTCCCTGCCTCATCCTCTTTTTCGTTACTACGCTTGCCCACGGACTCTCCGTTCCGTCGGATGCCGAGATTCAGAAAAAACTGGCCGCCCGCCTAAAGGGGAAGGACGACTACAGCGAACGCAATGCCCGTCGCGTCGGCAACCGCACCATCGAGGTGGAAGGCTTTATCTCCCTGGACGGCGAGCTGGAGCTTACGAAAGAGATTCTGGCCGAGCCCAAAGAGTACGCTCGCTGGCTATTGCCAAACATCAATACCCGCCCTTCCGGCGGCGAGTACCTGGTGAAGATCATGGGGATGGAACTCGCGCCCGAGTCGACCAACGTCCTCATCACCAAATTGAGTTTCGATTTGCCGCTCTTCAAGAAGGAGATCGATTGTCACGTGAAGGTGGGCTCGGAGCGCAAAGGCAATCGCGTGGTGCTCAACGCCACTATCGACACGCTCCAGGGAACGTACATCGAACACTTTCAGGCGGTCCTGCAGTTCTTCCAGCGCGAAAAGGGTAAGCTGTGGGTCTATGCGTTGGGAGAAGTTCGCTTCAAACACTGGCTGGTTTACGAAGCATTGCCGGACCGTTTGCTCAACCGCGAAACGGGCGAGCGCTTGCAGATCGCCATCGACAACTACCTGAACGAAGAAAACCACCGCCGCTCGCAAAAACGGAAATCTACTTCCACCGCCCCAATTATAAAGGGCGGGTCCCCGAAGAGATCCCGCCCCTAAAAAAGCTACTGGTCCGATTTATAGATCGGAAGCGCGAAGGGTTTTGCGACCGTTCGCCTTAGCGCGGGCGATGCCCTTGCTGACGGCTTCGGTGATTACGCTGTTCATCGCGTTGATCACGTCGGAAGAGCATTTCATTTTGCCCTTCTTAACTAGTTCTTTCACTTTCGACTGAACTACTAGAGACACGCGCGTGCTTTTTCCCGTTTTCGCCATGTGAGACCACCTTTTAGGAATGGAGTTGTTGTTGAGCTGCAAAATTAACCGCGCACACGCCTTTTGTTAACACTTTTGTTTCCCCGGACAGGTTACCTTTGGGATGTCCAGAGATACTCTTGCACAGTACTCATCCCATGGGAGGGACAAACATGAATCGATCCATCAAGACTCTGCTCCTCGCAGTCGTAGTTTTATCGTCGACAAACCTATTAGCTGCCGAGCGTTACCAAGAAATTATCGACCGGATGAACGCCCTCAAAGGCAAACATCCTTTGGTCACGCACATCTTTTCCATCGGAACGAATGACGACAACGTGCCACTTTACGCGATGCGCGTCAGTCTGACACCCACCGTGGCGGACCCGAACAAGGTCGCGCACCTAGTCGTGGGCACCCATCACGGCAACGAGCTGGCGGCTCCCCAGTCGACCATGCACTTCTTGGAAAAGATCGTGGAGAAGTACACGACCCATTCGCTATTCCGCGAAAATCTTGATGATCGCGAATGGGTGTTTATCCCGGTGCTAAACGTGTCGGGCTACAACTCGGCCAACCGCCATGAAAAGGGACGCGATCCCAATCGTGACTATGCCGGCCCCTGCCACGCGGCGCCGGGCGGAAAGCTTAAAAGCATTCGCGCTCTGACCGAGCACCTCAAGAGCCGAATTTATACGGGCAGCATCACCATTCATGGCTACGTGGGCGCGCTGACCTATCCGTGGGGCGTGA
>JAYUBV010000071.1:0-8516 GCA_043740655.1 Pseudomonadota bacterium
TACGAAGGCGAGCCGTTAAGAATCCAGGCTTTTTCTCTTTTGCGCCACACGAGGAAGATTGAACCGAAGCCAACCAGTACTATGCCGATGACCCCCATCAGGAAGAGCACGCCGCTATTGGCGGCAATGACGAGCGGAGAGTTGGGGTTGCCCTGACAGACCGGGCACGCCATCGCGTCGTTGGCTGAGAAAGCCGCGCCCACAGCGATAGCCCACACGAAATAACTAAAGTCTTTGGTCTTTTTTAGGAACCAGACACCGTACACGAAAAGTCCCGCGAATGCCGCCAGCGATAGCCCGCCCAGGATTCCAAACATGGAATCCCCGGTGTCCCCCAACTCTCGTAAACACCACACGCCAAAACCCAGGGCGAGCAGGTTGCAGAGGAAGATAAAGGCGACGTGAAAGGCTTTAAGGCTCATAGGTACATCGATATGGACATCAGGAAGATGAACAGCACGCAGGTCAAGCCTATCGTGGCGTAGATGATCTTGCGTTCATTGGATAAATGCATGAAGAACAGCGCGACGAGGCTCGCTTTAATCGAGGCCACGAACAGCGCCAATGCCACCGCTTTTCCAACCGGCAGATGAATGTAGGACACACCTACGGTCACCAGGGTCAGAAAGAGGAGGACGATGAAAATGCCAATGTACAGCTTTACGGACTTCTTAATCTCTTCCGGCGAATCATGTGATGAAGACATCGTTCTCTCCGTCATTACAAAAGGTACAAAATCGGGAACAAGAAAATCCATACCAAGTCGACGAAATGCCAGTACAGACCGGCGCATTCCACGCGTCCGGTGAACCGTTCCGGCTGGCTCGCGTACATCTTGGACCCGGGTCCGAGCAAGTACGCATTCACGATGATGCCGCCTAGAATGTGAATTCCGTGCAGGCCGGTCATGGTGAAGTAAATCGCGAAGTACGTATTGGTCCACGGGAAGTACCCATGGTGGAACTTAGCGGTGTACTCGAAATATTTTACCACCAAGAAGACCAGCGACAGAATGCAGGTGAGCGCCATGTAGAGCTTGAACTTGCCAAGCTGCTTCAGCTTGAGCGAGGCCCAGGCCATCACGATGGTAACGGACGACGTGATGAGCATGACGGTATTGATGGCACCCATCGGGATATTCAGCACTTCGTATCCGTGCGGCCAGACCGTAGAGCCCGTACGGAGAATAATGTAGGTGGAAAACAACGCTCCGAACAGCATCACTTCCGAGGCCAGGAACAGCCAGATTCCGAACTTAGCGTTGGTCACTCCGGTTACCGGATTCTCGTGATCAACATAAGGGATGAGGGACATCGTCGTTACTCCTTCACGAATTGCGGCAACAGGTTACGGTTCGGCGAGTACTGGTACGGGTCGCGATAGACCTCGACCGCATGCAAGAAATTGGTATGCGGAGGAGGAGTTGGAGTGGCCCATTCCAGAGTCGTTCCGCCCCAAGGATTCTCCTCGGTGACGACCTTACCCTTCTTGAGGCTGACTACCAGGTTCCACAGAAACGGCAGCTGGAACACGGCGAGCGACCAAGCGGCCCACGACATGACGACGTTGAACGACTGACCGGCGGCGCCGTGCGCGTAAACCGTCTGGTCGTACAGGCGGCGCGAAACGCCCATCATGCCCATCATCAACATCGGCATGAAGATGAAGTTGATCGATACGAGCGAACCCCAGAAGTGAATCTTACCCAACGTTTCGTTGAACATGCGTCCGGTGACCTTGGGGTACCAGTGGTACACACCCGCCATTAACGCGAACAACGATCCCGGCGCCACCACGTAGTGGAAGTGGCCGATGACGTAATAAGTATCGTGTAGATGGATGTCCGAGGCCGTTAGCCCCAGCGGCAGGCCAGTCAAACCGCCGATGGCGAACATCGGCAAGAAGGCCAGGGCAAACATCATCGGAACCGTGTAGCGAATGGAAGAGCCCCACAGCGTGAGCAGATAGGTCGTCAACACGATGACCGAAGGGACTGAGATGATCATCGTCGTGGCCTGAAAGAAAGAGCTCAGCGTAGTGCCCATACCGGTCATGAACATATGATGTGCCCACACGATGAACGACGTGAAGCCTAGGAAGAGCATCGAGTAGACCAACGTGCGGTAGCCGTAGAGCGACTTCTTAGTGTTGGTCGCGATGATCTCGCCGACAATTCCCACCGCGGGCAAAATCAAAACGTAAACTTCGGGGTGGGCCAAGAACCAGAACAGATGCTGCCAGAGGATGGGGTTACCACCGCCGGAGACCTGCAGGACCTCACCCGAAACCACCAGACCGCTCGGCATGAAGAAGCTCGTGCCCGCTACGCGATCCATCAGCTGGAGAACGCCCGCCGCTTCGAGCGGGGGGAACGCCAACAGCAGCAGGAACGCGGTGATGAGCTGCGACCAAACCAGGATCGGGAAGCGCATGAAGTGCAGTCCCTTCACCCGAAGCTGAATCGCGGTGACGATGGTGTTCACGCTACCCAGCAGCGATGAGGTGATTAAGAACACCATGCCGACCAGCCAGTAGCTCTGCGCATTCTGGGCCGTAACGGAAAGGGGAGGGTACGAGGTCCATCCGCTAGCGGCCGCGCCGCCGGGAGCCAGGAAGCTCGCCAGCATGATCAAACCGCCGATGAAGAACACCCAGAAGCTCATCATATTGAGCTTGGGGAACGCCATATCGTGCGCGCCAACCTGCATGGGCAGCAGATAGTTACCGAAACCACCCACGCTTAAGGGGACTACGCCCAAGAAGATCATGATGGTGCCGTGCATGGCGCCTAGTTGGTTATAGGTTTCTGGCGACATCACGCCGCCCGGGAAAAGCGATTCGCCCAGCAGTCCGCCGATTAGCGGAAGCGGCTGATTTGGGTAGGCTAACTGCCACCGCATCAAGAGCATCATGCCGAAGCCCAGAAGCAGGAACGCCATTGCGCAAACGGTGTACTGAAGACCGATCACCTTATGATCGATCGAGAAAATATACTTTCTCCAAAAGGGCTCGTGGGCCCAATGGTCTAAGGTTTCTTTGATCTGTTGGTCGTGGCTAGCGCCGTGCGAAGCACTCATTATTAATTGCCTTCCTCTTCAGATTTGGGTTCCGCGGAATCGGATTCCGCCGCCGGCGCGGCTTTAACCGCGGGGGCTTTCTTGGCCATAGGAGCTGTCTCGGCCTTAGGGGTTTCGGCGGCCGGGGCCGCATCGCCCTGCTCTTTCGCCAGTTCGGCTTCCTGTTCGGCCATCCACTTCGCGTAGTCCTCCGGGGACTTCACGATGAACTGACCGCGCATGCGGTAATGACCCACGCCGCACAGCTGCGCGCAGGCAATTTCAAACTCTCCGGTCTGCTTTACTTCGAAGTGGATCGGAATCTCCATTCCGGGCACGGCATCCTGCTTTACGCGGGCAACCGGGATACCGAAGGAGTGGATCACGTCTTTAGAATAAAGGTCGACTATGATCGGCCTGCCGGTCGGAACGACGAGGTTGTTGACGGTGACAATGTCGTCGCGACCAAATTCGGATTCGCGATCGAGACCGACAGGATTTGTTCCGTCCATCTTTTCCGGCAGGGTCTTGCCGAACTTACCGTCTTTTCCTGGGTAATGGATGTTCCAGGCGAACTGTTCTGCCACCACCCGAACGACTACGGCGTCTTTACGGTCCGGGAAATCATTCTTGTACTTGCCCCAAACGGGCGAGGAAAAGAACACCAGCAAGACAACTTCGACCAACACAATGCCCACTTCCACGTACTTAGGGAGCGAGAAGTGTTTTTCGTCGAGTTGGGCGGCGTGGTTCGGCCGTTCGCGGAAGGCAACGAGGCAGTAAAGGAAATAAATTCCCCAGCCCACGAAGAGCAGCACCATGAAAATGTGCACGTAGAGAATCAGTTGATCAATGCCAGCGCCGTGCGTGGAGATATCGAGTGGGAGTTTCCCAAACGGGTAAGGAGTCGTGTTCATCGGTATTAGATCCCCTCAAGAAGCAAAACTAGAGCCTGACTCAAAAGGTTTTTGAGGATAGTGCCTTAAACTCGCCCTGTTTCCAAGTCAATAACAAGGGAATACAATGGTTTCTCAGGGGGATTCTTGTCGACGATAGATTCTAAATATCAGTCTGGTTTTGGTGGGTTCTTCGAGACCGAGTGTTTGGACGGTGCTTTGCCTTCTGGGCAGAACTCTCCGCAGCGGTGTACGTACGGTTTGTACGCGGAACAGCTGAGTGGGTCCGCCTTTACTTCGCCTCGGCATGAGAATTTGCGGACTTGGCTTTATCGAATTCAACCCGCGGTGGTCCACTTACCGTTCAAATCGCTGGCCCATGCGGGGATTGACGGATTGTTGACGACCGAGCCCGCGACTCCCAACCAGCTGCGTTGGGATCCGTTGCCCATGCCGTCGAAAGCGACGGACTTTGTGGCGGGGCTGCAGCCGGTGGTCACCAATGCGTTGCCCGGGGAACGGCTGGGGGCGGTGGCTTACCACTACGCCTTCAACGCCGCGATGGACGGGAAATATTTTTATAGTGCGGACGGCGAGTGGCTCTTCCTTCCCGAGAAGGGGGAGATTCGCCTGAAGACCGAGATGGGGGTGCTCGACGTACCTCCGGGCTGGTGCGCGGTGGTGCCGCGTGGAGTGCGTTATCAGGTGGAGGCGGTCGGTGGATCGGCCCGCGGTTATATTTGCGAAAATCACGGCGCCCCGTTTCGGCTGCCGGGGTTAGGCCCGATCGGCTCCAACGGATTGGCCAACCCGCGTGACTTCCAGTCGCCGCGGGCGGCTTACGAAGAAAAGATCGGCGCCTTTAAACTCATCGCCAAATTCCAAGGGGCGTTGTGGGAGGGGGAGATCGATCATTCTCCGCTCGACGTTGTGGCGTGGCACGGCAACTACGCGCCTTACCGCTACGATCTCGGAAGATTCAATACGGTGAACACCGTCAGCTACGATCATCCGGATCCTTCCATCTTTACCGTGCTGACCTCACCGTCGGACACCCCGGGCACCGCGAACGTGGACTTCGTGATCTTTCCTCCGCGGTGGATGGTGGCGAAAAATACGTTCCGTCCACCGTACTATCACCGCAATGTGATGAGCGAGTACATGGGGCTGATTCACGGTGCGTACGACGCCAAGCCGGAGGGGTTCGTGCCCGGCGGAGCGAGTCTGCACAACTGCATGGCTGGCCACGGGCCGGATGCGGAGACTTACGGCAAGGCAAGTCACGCGGAGCTCAATCCGGTTTATCTGGGGAACACGCTGGCGTTTATGTTTGAGTCGAACCGCGTGTTCAGGCCGGTAACCTGGGCGATGGAAACCCCATTGCTGCAGAAACGCTATTTTCAGTGCTGGGGTGGGCTGAAACGGGAGTTTGATCCGAAGAAGAAGTAGCTTTTCGTTTTCCGCGTGCGATGTAGGGAACCTCGATCCAGCGGTACGTCATGGCTGCGAAACCGATGGCGAGCGAGATTCCCGCTACGCTACTGATCGTCCAGCCTAGCGGAGTGGTCCTTACCCACTTAGGTAGACCGAGGCGGTGGATCACGTCCGAAGTAAAAATGAAAACGGGTAAGTGGAGCAGGTAGAGCGAGTAGCAACGCACCCCGATCCATTCGAGGGCGGGGCCGATGAGCGGCCAGTTGCCTACCAGACCGCGTCCCAACGATGCCCATTGCAGAAGAATGCCGAAGGATACCAGAACGGTGATCCCGGCACTGTGGTGTGCGAAAAGGCCGCCACCGGGCACGCCCATCGCCAATCGATGCATGAACAAGCCAACGAAAATTAGGAACGGCACGGCAATGAATCGAATCGCGAGCGTCGGGCGTAGCACCCCCTCGGCCATCGGCCGCGCGTAATTTACAAGCGCCAGCAAGACTCCTAAGAACGGGCCGTCGAGTTTTCGGTGGGTGGTGCAGTTGAGGTACCAGTAAGACAATGTCTGCGTAGCGGGCACCACGTCCAGCGGACGAATGAGGAACCACGTTCCCAGCACGATTGCCATCGAGGCGTACAGCCTTTTCGATTTGGTGGGGAAGACCAGAAACACAATAGGTAGTAGCAGGTAGAAATGCACTTCTACGGCGAGGCTCCAGAAGACACTGTACGCCTCATGCGGCACCCCCGTGCCCAGCAGATAATTTTGGACTCCCGTAATCACCGATGCGGCGGCTTTCAGCGCGTAGGAAAGGGAGAGACCTTTGCACGCGATTGCCAGGAGAATGGGAAGCGCCAGGCCGAGGGCCCCGATGGGCATTAGTCTGCAGAAACGACGGACGAAGAACGCTTTTAGTGCGGGAAGGGCCTGTTCCAGGCGGCCCGCCAAGTCGAGGCCCGCCGGAAAAGCGGGCAGGCCGGCAAGCAACGAGCGCGTGATGAGAAAACCTGATACCACCAGGAAGAGATCCACGCCGCCGGGTGATCCCAGTTTAGCGGCCACAATTGGGGGCACGAAGTTGTAAAGGTGGGCAAGCATCGTGGCTAAAATGGCGCAGCCACGAAGGCGATCAATTTCCGGGTAGGTGGTGCGCGGTGCCATAATGAAGATATCGGCACAATTGGGCGGGAACCTTACGCGACAAGCGGCTCTTGGTGGGTTGCGTTGCGGATCGGGGCGTCAGTCTTTAGTGGCCGCGATAGCTAGCCCTTTCGTAATTAGATCACGCGTCGTGTTATCGCTTTTCTTGGCGTGGGTTTCGAGGGCGTCCTTCAGTCGGGCCGTGGTTGAAGGCGAACCCTTGGTCTGCACGAGCAGCTCGTACGCTTCCAGTATTGGTAGCCAGTCTTGCGGAAACTGCTCGGTTAGCGATTTGGCGAGTGCTTCGATCTCGGCGGGCGCAAACCCTTTCTCGCGCCACTTGCGAGTTGTCTCGTACACGTTGTGCAAGGCTAACTCTTTTGGCGTAAACGGAGACTGGCGCGACGGCGTGGACGATGCCTCGCCCATGTTCCACTCGCCGTAGTGAAACGAATCGGCGGGGCCTCCGAATACGGAGGTCACCTTTTCGCCGACGAGCTGATCGAAGGCGCCCCATTCGGCCTGGAATAAAACTTCGTTCCCGTAGGTGACCGTGCAGTCTTTCCATTCGAGCAGCTGCAACTTTCCGTTCGGGGGAATGTGCAGGTGGTCCACGAACGTGCCTTCGATCGTAAAGCCGTTCACTAGCTCCAGCTTCGCACGTTGGCCCGCGACTAGGCCCGCCGTTTTCAAATCAGGGTGGGTGAGCGAACCGGGATCGCGGTCCGGGAATTTTTTCCAACGGCCGAGCGGGCTCGAAAAACCGGTGCCGTGCCGTTCACGGCCGTGGCCGTCGATCTGTTTTTCATCGTGGGAAAGTTGCACGGGGCCGGAGAATTTCAGGAACGTGACCTCGCCGTTCTTCACGCGGTACTCGGTGAGTACACCGGTGGCGCCCACGCCGGTATCGAGCACGGCGGTGGTAACGGTCTCCGCCAGTCTGGCGCTTTCCAGACCGGCTTCGCCTCCGGTGCGGAACGCGAGCGTTTTTTCCAGATCGCCCAGCACGTGGCCTAAGTGTTCCATCCCGCGCGCGACGAAGAGCTGCGGCTGCGGTTCGGTGATGTCGTACGACTGCTCCACGCACGCGACGGAGAGGGGAATCTTTTTCACTTTATCGGAGAGACAGGTTTGGCTTTCGCCTACGGACGATAAGAGTCCCGCGCCGTAAATCTTGGGGCCGGTCGGCGTTTCGACGAGGCCGTACTCGACCGTCCACCACGCCATGCGCGCAATCTTCACCCCTTCGGAAACGTAACGCACATTGCGCGTGACTTCTTTAAGGCGCGCTTCCGCCGCCGCGATCGTGGTGCCAGAGGTGTCGGGATTTTCCTTGATGTCGCTCAGGTAGCGAATCGCTTCGTAAACGCGGATGTCGTCAATCGACTGAATCGCCTTCTGCGCCATCTTGGCGTAGCGACGCAGGTAGTTGGCGTAAGCCTGGTCCGCCACGATCGGAGCGTGGCCGGCCGCCTCATGAACGATGTCCGGTGCCGGCGTGTAGGCGATGTGCTGCAATGTGCGCATGTCGCACGCGATGGGCAGTACGCCCCGCGCCTGAAACTCTAAGAAAGCCGCGGGCGGAATGAATCCCACGACGGGAACGGCGCCCCAGCCGAATGCCGACAGACAGCGATCCATCTCTTCGATGCGCGGAATGCGATCGAGGGTGATGCCGGTCTTCTTCAAACCTTCGGTGTAGATCGAGACCGCGTGTAATCCAAAAAACTCGCGGTTCTGGCGCATGATGAAACGCCAAGCCGCGTGGTCTTCGGGCGAGTACTTGTCGTATTTCTGCTCGACTACGTATTTCTTTAAATAAGGCGGAAGTGCTTGAGTCGCGGCACTCATGGGAGTGATACTGGCAGCGGTCCGGGGACGGGTCAACGGAAGGCTAGGCAGCCACCAATTCCGACTTCGTAGAATTTGATGCCGGTGTCCGCCCGCGTGGCGTCCCCCAGGCCCAGCTTGCCCCACAGGGTAAATCCG
>JAYUBV010000072.1:0-8513 GCA_043740655.1 Pseudomonadota bacterium
TAGGAATAAAGGTACTATGCCATGAAATTTTATTTTGTCATTGCCGTTGCGATCTCCGCTTTCAAATTGTCCGCCGGCGACGTCCCGTCCACCGCCCAGCTTATCCTTAAGAACGGGGATAAACGGGTAGGGACGTACATCTCGAGCCATGATGGGTTCGAGACCTCCTCTTACTGGATCGAGGGGCCCGCGGGGCTACTCTTTATCGATACCCAGTTTCTCCCCTCGGCGGCCGAAGAGGCTCTGACCTGGGCCGAGGGAAGTACCGGCAAGAAGGTGGAGCTAGCCATCGTCCTGCACCCCAATCCCGATAAATTCAACGGCACCGGGCTCTATAAAAAGCGCGGCATCAAGGTCGTGACTTCGGATCAGGTGCTGAAACACATTCCGCACGTGCACGAGATCCGCACCAAGGCCTTCTTCGAAAGGTACCGGCCGGACTACCCCACCACGCTTGTGATGCCGGACAGCTTTGGAAATGCCACCAAAGAGATCAGCGCCGGCGGCGTGACGGTGACCGCGCACGTGTTAGGGCGCGGCTGTAGCGAAGCCCACGTGGTGGTGGAGTTTGAAAATCATCTTTTCCCGGGCGACCTTATCACTAACGGGAACCACGCCTGGCTAGAGCTGGGGCTCGTCGACGAGTGGTTGAAGCGGTTGGAAGAGATTCAGGCGATGGAACCGGAGTTCATTCATCCGGGTCGCGGCCCCACAGGGGACGATGGACTCATCGAGCGCCAGCGGCAGTATTTAGTCACTGTGCGGGACCTAGTGAAGGCCGCGAAACCCACCCTTCCCGTAAACAAGAAAACAGCCCAGGCGATCGTACAGAAGCTCTACAAAATCTACCCGGGCTACGGATTTCCGTTCTTCGCCGAGTTTGGCGTTCCGGCGGTTTGGGAAGCGATGGCGGCCGCCCTATCTGCTTCGCGCGCCATGCCGAACGCTAAGGCAAAGCGACCTTAAAGAGACGTTGGTCGTCGCTTAAGCCCCGCAAAGCCAAGCAGGCAGACACCGACCGCGCTCCACGAAAACCTCTTTGAACTTGCGTAGCGTGGTCCGAGCCGTTCCTTATCAATTTGGTAATCCCTTATAATGTCGTCCGGGCTCGTTTCAATCGAGAGAACGCCTCTTCCAATCAATAACTCGCAGTAGGGCCGTGCCCCGGGCAAAGTTTTCATCAATTCTTTTACAAATGCGCCGGTGGCCGGCCGCCCCAATCGTCGTTCCGCCTAGGCTAGTAAAGTCGAGCGCAAGTTACCCGTTTGTCTTCCAATCTCCTCAACCGCCTCGCGCCGTTCTTTTTGGGTCTTACTAACCGCATGGTAGAGTTCGTGGAAAAGCGTCGCCGCCTATTTGGCCAACGGCAGTCCCCTGGTTATGCAAACGATACCGGTCTTAGGGTCATACGAACCATTCTTCTCACCGCTGGGGATTTTATCCACATATTGAATTCGAATGTCGCCTCGCTCCAGCGGCCATTGAACTTCGACCGCTAGCTCGGCACCCCGGCGAGTTTGACCGATCAATTTTAAAGCAGCGTCGGGGGCATCGGCCGTTTGTTTGAGGTCTAGCGTGGTGAATGTCGCCGCGGAAGGATCCGGAACTTGGACGATGGTTGCGGTCAGCCGATCAAGAACGGCGGAGAGGCTAACCTCGTTCCTCCCCGGCTCCGCCCACAGACCTGCCGACAGCCCCCCCAAATAAAGCCCGCAGAGTACTATTTACGGTACCGCATCTACGCTCCCGCCGGTCGAACTTCTACAGGGCAGACGGATCACTCACTTCGATAAATCCGCATAGTGGCTTCGATCCGTTCCATCTCTTGATTCAGCCGACGGTGATTCCAATCGTCGACGCGTTTTCTGTGGCTGAATGGAATGCCACTTTAAACACGTCGCTAATGTTCTTAGCCAACGAGAAGGTCATCTGCTTTCTGACCTCTTCCGGGATCTCTTCGAGATCCTGTTCGTTCTTCTCGGGGATGATCACTCTCGTGACGCCCGAGCGGTGGGCCGCTAGCACCTTCTCTTTGATTCCACCCACCGGCAGGACCAGGCCGCGAAGGGTGATCTCACCCGTCATGGCCAGATCGGTCGGTACCTTCTTGCCGGTCATTAGGCTAGCCAGGGCTACCGTCATCGTAACTCCCGCCGAAGGGCCGTCCTTGGGCACCGCCCCCGAGGGCACGTGCACGTGGACGTCGGTCTTCGCATCCCCCTCCGCATTGTCCGTGATAAGGGTCGCCCTCACCAACGTTTGGGCGATTTGCGCCGACTCCTTCATGACGTCTCCGAGCTGTCCCGTGAGAATGAGCCGCCCACTGCCGGGCATTTTGCTCGCCTCAATGTGCAACACATCGCCGCCAAACGGCGTCCACGCCAAACCGGTGACTACTCCAGCGATGGCCTCCGGATGCCGATCCTCGTCGCGGAACCGCGGATGGCCCAGCATCTGGCGAATCTCCTTCTCCTCGACGACGTAATCCGTCTCGGCGAGCATTTTTTCCGCCGAGCCCCGCAACAGACTTTCGAGCCGGCGTCCCAGATCGCGCACGCCCGCTTCGCGCGTGTAGTGCGAGATGAGAAACTCTAGCCCTTGATCCGACAGGCCGAAACGCGCCGAGGTGAGCCCCAGCTTTTTCAAAAGCCGCGGAACCAGGTGGCGTTTGGCGATCTCAACCTTCTCGCGCATCGTGTAACCACTAAGCTCGATGATCTCCACGCGATCCATCAACGGCGCCGGAATCGATTCCAGCGAATTGGCGGTCGCAATGAACAACACCTTGCTCAAATCGAACGGCACGTCGAGGTAATGATCGGTAAACGTTTTGTTTTGCTCCGGGTCCAGCACCTCGAGCATTGCCGAGTAGGGATCGCCGCGGAACCCGAGCCCCAGCTTGTCGATCTCGTCGAGCAACATCACGGGCTGGTTCGAGCTGGCCCGTTTTAGCGCCTGCACGAAACGTCCGGGCATCGCACCGACGTACGTACGGCGGTGGCCGCGAATCTCCGCCTCGTCGGACACGCCGCCGAGACTGATGCGCACAAACTTACGTCCGAGAGCTTCGGCCACGCTTTCGCCGAGACTGGTTTTACCAACCCCAGGAGGCCCCACGAGCAAGAGGATTGGCGCCGCGACGTCGGGGCCCTTATTCTGCCGCGCAAGCTTCATGAGTGCTAAATGCTCAAGCAGTCGTTTCTTCACCTTGGCCATGCCGTGGTGATCCTTATCCAAAATCCGACGTGCCTCTTCGAGATCGATCTCCTTGGCCACCTCAGTTTTCCAAGGCATGGCGGTAATCCAATCTAGATAGTTGCGTATGACCTGACCTTCGGGCGACTGCTGTCCCAGACTTTCTAAACGCGAAGCTTCCTCTTCGGCCACCTTCTTGACCTCTTCGGGAAGTTCCGCGGCTTCGATCTTGGCGGCGTACGAATCGTCCTTAGCGCCTCTTCCTTTGTTCTCGCCGAGCGCTTCTTTGATTGCCTTCAGCTGTTCGCGAAGCACCGCCTCGCGCTCCGAACTTTGCATGCGTCGCGAGAACTTATCCGCCAGCTCGCGCTGCACGGTTAGCTGATCGCGAAAGCGTTTCATCAGCTCCAAGCACTTCAGCGCACGTTCCTTGGCGGAGGTCATTTCGAGCCACGCCTGTTTTTCTTCGACGGGCAGATCCAAATTCGACAGCGTCAAGTGGTTCAGCATCGCTAGGCTCGGCACCTCGTCGACCATCTTCTTTAAGGTGGTCGAGTTGCCGGGGGGCAGCGCCAATATTTCGTTGCCCAATTTCTTCGCCGTTTCGAACAGCGCCTTTTCGGTACTGTCATCGAGAAACGCAGTATCGACTACTTCCTCGCCGACGCCGTAGAGCACACCCTCTTTTTTCTCAAACTGTTGCGCACGAAAACGGTAGAGCCCTTTCGCGGTGATGTTGAAAGACCCACCCTTACCCTTGGCCACGGAGTCCAGCTTTGCGACTACGCCAACGCGATAAAAGGGAAATGGTCCGACCCTGTCATTCTCGGTTAAAAACAAAACGTGGCGATCGCCGTCCTGCGCGGCCCGTAACGATTTTTGAGCATCTTCGCTGCTCACAGAAAAGGGCACGCCAACCCCTGGAAAAAGTACGAAGCGGGTAACGGGAATGATGGGAAAGTTCATGGAAACCTCCAAAGGAGGGGACGGCGAGTCGAGCCCGCCCCGTACCTATGAGGCTGGGGGGGGAAAGAATGAAGTCAAGGAAGCGCGGTAAGCCCTTCCCACGGGACGAAAGCATGGAATTTAGCCAGTTTTCGTCAACGTGTCGCAACCCTTGCCGGTGCTCCGTCCTATAGGTAAGCCTTAGGGCAATAAGGAGCACTTTTGCTCTTTAAATAGGGGTCTTTATGCGAAATGTAGCCATTCTGTTCGTTGCGGTTGTGTTTGCGGGAAACGCGATTGCCGATAATCATTATTCTTCGACCGTTCCGGCGGTAGATGCTACGGGCCAGCCCGTGCAGATGGGGAACACCCACGCCGTGACGAAAATGGCGAAGCCGATCACGACGCCCGTCACCCAGGCCGCCCCCCAGAAGGCGCCCTCGGTAGCCAGCCACGGCCTCAACTCGGTTTATTTCGATAACAACACGGCCGATTTGAACAAGGAAGCCAAAGCGACCCTGAACGAAGTTGCCGACTACCTGAAGTCCAACCCGAACGCGAAGCTGACCGTGGAAGGCCACGCCGATAAGCCCGGCACCGCCGCCCACAACCTCGCGCTCAGCAAACGACGCGCCGCATCTGTCAGTGGTTACCTGAAGGGGCTGGGCGTGAAAACGGCCCGCCTCCAGATTAAGGGCGTTGGCGCCGCCGCTCCGGCGAATGAGCGCAAGGCTGCGCTAATTGTAAAAGACTAAGGCTCCAAAGCCTTTGTCTTCGGCCAAGTACGGAGTTCCAAAAAAGGAGAGGCGTTGCCTCTCCTTTTTTATTAAGCATTATCCTTAGTTGTCCGATGAGACCAAAGTATCGGACAATATTCTCTGGTACACCTTAGGAGCCGCATCCATGAATCGAATCACTGCTTTCGGCCTCGTCCTCTTGTCCCTTTCGTTAAGCGCCACCTCCGCGCTGGCAGCCCCGTCCCGGTCGGCGAGGCTTCAGTGCATCCACCTGCCGCAGATCATCGAATTTTACCTGCGTCAGCACTACTCGCAGAAAAAGCTGAACGACACGGTGAAGCAACGCACGGTAGAGCAGCTGGTTCGGAACCTGGACCCTTCGAAGACCCACCTACTCGAAGCGGACGTCGAAAAGCTTAAGACGGACTTGATGGGGCTGTTCGCCAAGATGAACGACGGCAAGTGCACCGCCCTGGACGACGCCTTCCAGTTATTGGTCGTGCGGGCGAAGGAGAATGAGGAGTACGTCGCCTCCGTCGTGAACGCTAAAGACTTTAAAGTGAACGAAGCACTGGAGTTTGCCTTCGATCCCAAAAAACGCGCCTACGCCAAGACCAAAGCGGAGCGCGACGCGTTTCTCCTCAACATGATCCACTTTCAGATGCTGACCTACCAACAGGCACAGATGAAGATGCCGGAAGCAAAGAAGCAGATGACCCACCGGTACGAGCTCATCACCAAGCGCATCGCCGAGAGGAAGGAAGAGGATCGTTTGGCGGCATTGGCCGAGGCGTTTGCCTTGGCACTCGATCCTCACTCGAGTTTCCTCACCCGCGACAATCTAGAAGATTTTGAAATCCACATGCACCTCTCTCTCGAAGGTATCGGCGCCACCCTCACGTCGCAGGACGGCCTAACGGTGATCGAGGAGTTAATTCCGGGTGGTGGGGCTGAAAAGAGCAAAAAGCTAAAGCCGAAGGATAAGATTTTGTCGGTGGCGCAAGAGGGGGCCAAGCCCGTGCCCATCATCGATATGGACCTGCGTGAAGTCGTGAAACTGATTCGCGGTAAGAAGGGTACCAAGGTCACCTTGGGCATTCTCCGCCAGGGGCCCAAGACGGAAAATTTTGACGCCACAATCGTGCGCGACAAGATCGATATCAAAGAATCCGCCGCCAAGCTGGCGTACGAAAAGGTGCTGCGCGGTGACAAATCTTACAAAGTGGCGGTTATCGACCTCCCCTCCTTCTACGGCGGGGGAGAAAAAGGGTCGCGATCGTGCTCGGCCGACGTAAAGAAGCTGCTCGAAGAAGCTAAGAAGGAAAAAGCGGACGCGGTCGTGTTGAACCTTTCTGGCAACGGGGGTGGCCTACTCGAAGAAGCGGTCAAAATTTCGGGCCTGTTCCTAAAGTTGGGCGGCATAGTCGCGACGAAAGACAGTGAAGCCCGGACCCAGATTATAGCGGACCAAAATCCCGAGACGACTTACTCTGGCCCCCTGGTCGTACTGACCAGCCGGTACAGCGCTTCGGCGTCAGAAATTTTGGCGGGCGCTTTGAAGGATTATAAACGCGGCGTGATCGTCGGAGCGGACCACACGTTCGGCAAAGGCTCCGTGCAGGTGATCTCTCCCCTTCCCTTGGGATTGGGCGCGATGAAGGTAACTACCGGCATGTTCTTCATCCCGGGCGGAAATTCTACTCAGCTGCAGGGAGTGCCCTCCGACATCATTCTACCCTCCGTTTTGAACAACGATGAGGTGGGTGAAGGATCGCTCGACTACGCACTGGGCGCGCAGAGTATTCCTAACTTCGTTTCTGGTGACGCCAACGGCACTACGCCGGAGGACAAGTGGGTCACGGTTGACGCCGGCGCGGTGAAAAAGTTGGCGGAGAAATCCACCGAGCGAGTCAGTAAGAGCCCCAAATTCGCCGAAGTTTACAAAAACATCGAAGAGGCCAAGAAAAATAAAGGTCTCATCCGTCTCGCCGAGATGAAGAAGAAGGACAAGGATAAGAAGGATAAAAAAGACAAGAAATCGGCGAACCCGGACGGCGATGGACCCGACGATAAGGAATCGATGAAAGAGTTCAATCGCCCTTACCTCAAGGAAGCTTCGGAGATCGCGGTGGACTGGCTAATGGCTAATCCGCCCCTGCTCGGAAAATCAGCATCCAATTAAATTTTGTCGCGTGAAACGCGACAAAATTTATCCAGAGAAGCCGGGCGAACGCCCGGCGTACGAAGGAACTCGTTGAACTGGGCAGAGATGGCGCCGGAGCCTAGGATTCGTTTTCCAATTTTCAACGGGATTGCTTCCTTCGCCGGGCTTTGCCCGGCTCCTGCCATGACAAACGACAAAATTGTCGCATAACCTTTCTTACGTTTTGGTGCATGTTTACTTCTGCCACCATAGACGTATCGCCAGAACTCCGAGCAGCGTGGCGAAGAGCCGGCGGAGTACCAACCCCGAAACGGTCGTGGCTAGCTTGGCGCCGAAATAGGCGCCGAAGAAGATTCCCAGGGCGATGAATGCCCCGGCCTTCATTTCGGCGGGGCCAATCTTCACGGCCCGGTAGTAGGTGTAAGCGCCAAGAATCCCTACGGGGGCTAGCAGTGCGACGAGCGACGTACCATTCGCCCGGTGCTGATCGTAACCCATCACAAGGGTCAGAAAGGGAATGAGGACCGCCCCTCCCCCAATTCCAAATATGCCTGCGGCCACCCCCGCCACCGCGCCACCGGCGACGAGCGAAAAAATCAAAGTAGAATCCATGTAGAGATTTATCTCAAACGAGAAGGCGTCCGGGAAGCGGTAAGGGCCAAGACACGACGTCTAAGCCCTCCCTTGGAATTGAGCTTAGAGCCGGCATTGAAGGGTATCGATGAGTTTTCTGCCCCAGATAAAGACCTCGTACAGCTCGGCCTTGGGCGGTACGCCGGAGGTGTCGTGCATTACGACCGAGTACCCCGCGTCCGCCATATTCTTTTCGTAACAGGCGTACTGACCGGGAAAGGTCGTGATCAACAAACAGTTTAGGGTCGTGCGGTGCTCGTGCCCTTTATAGACGGAGGTCTCCTTAATATTCGCGCTAAACTCCAACCGATAGTCCGACGCCTTTGAACGGCAGACCACGCCCGATCCTTGAGCGGCTAACGATCCCACCCGAAGCACGAGCCGGTCCGGCACCTCCACCCCGGCCACCGTCGTTAAATCCCCGGTGGCCATCGCGCGCTTCCCATTCAGGGTTTCGGCAAACTTCACGGTCGCCGGATCTTGAATCGAAAGTTCCACGACCTTTCCCCCGTCCGTTTGAATGACGATCCCCGTCGTTTCACCGCCGTTAGCATTCACGCCGTAATAAAGGACTCCATCCACTTGCGCCGCGTAATTGGCCGCGGTTGCCGTAAAGCTTAAGGCCATGGCCGTAAACCCGATTAGTATTTGTTTCATGAGGGGTCTCCCGTTGTGTTCTGCAACGGTAGGCACACGCTTCGCAGCGCGCCTACCGCGCAGAGGTTGTGTTAAGAAAAGTCGCTACTGGAAAACGGCGCTTACCCTTTTGGTTAGCGCGAAGGGGCCACCTGTTTCATGGGAAAGGGGCCGTCGAACCACTCAAGCCGTCCGCCTTTGTC
>JAYUBV010000073.1:0-8504 GCA_043740655.1 Pseudomonadota bacterium
CCAGCGCTTCCGCCTCGAGCGTGGCACCTGCGGCTAAGCCCGCCCCCACGCAAGCCAGAGCCGCCACCCAAGACGGTGGAGACCCTAAGGACGAACTACGTAAAATTGCTCGCGAGCGCATCCGCGCCGAGCTAACCCCGTTAAACGACAAAGTCCTCATCCGCTTCTGGAGTGATTTGAGCGAGCTTAAGGACCTGACGACCGCTCAGCTGGTCGAGATAGTTTCGAAACTTCCGCAGATCGATCCCGACAACGCCAAGGACCAGGCAAAACGCGAAGCCATAATTGCCTCATTCAAGAAAGAGCTCGCCGCACTAGGGGAAGCTCCGCTGAAAGAGTTTAAAAAGGTGGCGACCGAACTCGTGTTCGAGCGGTTCAATAAGGACCCGAAAAAAGACGTTGCCGACGGGAAAGGCAAAGGCGGAGACGACGCTAAAGCCAAGGCCGCGGCCGAAGCCGCTGCGAGAAAGGCAGCGGAAGAGCAGATCGCCAAAGTGGCCAAGGACGCAAATGACAAGAACGCTTTGGCCGCTAAGAATCCTCTGGATGCCAAGGCGCTTGAAGATTTAGCGAAGGCCCAGGCCGCTCAGGCCGCGGCGAAGGCCAACGAGTCGAAAGGTTTAGGCGAGGCGCTGAAAAACGCGTTGGCCGGAGAAAATGGAGCCGGACAAGGGCAGGGCCAAGGTAAGGGCGGCGGAGATTCAGGGTCGGGCCAAGGTGGCGGTGGTTCGGGCGGTGGCGGCGATTCGGGTTCGGGCGATAAAGGGAAATCGTTGTCCGACAATTCGTCCAAGAAAGACAAGCCAAAGCGCGATACGAGCGCGAGCTCCGTGAACACACCTTCGCTAGCGGACAACGCGAAGAGCGCCGCTCCGGAGAAAAAAGAAAATAAATTTAAATTCCCCGAAAGCTCGAAGGACAAAAGCGAACCCAAGAAAGCGGCGACGCCCAAAGCCGACGACATCGTGCAAAGCGATACGGGGATCGACCCGAAAGTCGTCCAAGCGGGAAGCGTTGCCGGCGGTACCGCGCTCCAAGCGCGTAGCCTCGGTCAAGGCCAGGTTGGCTCGGTTATTTCCGGCGGCCAGCAAACGCAGGGCGTGGGCGGGTCTCCCGGCGGCGACGGCGGTGGCGCCAAGATTAATAACGGTGGGCAGGGGCCAGCCGGATCGAGCGGCGGTGGCAACGGTGATTTTTTTCAGAAGACTCCCAGCGGAACGGCTTACGCCACGCCGCCTACGACCACGGGCTACAACATGATCAAGACGGGCCCGAACGATTGGCAAGCATCCGATGGCGGTGGCAGCGCCGAAGGCGGTGGGTACGGCTCGGAAGGTGCGGATGACGGGGACGGTGGTTACAAGCGGCGCGGGGCGACGCAGGCCAGTGCGGGTTTGGTGGGCTTGCCCAATGCTTCGACCACGGCGTACTCCAGCAATGGTGACACCACGGCGCGATCATTCGCGCACCCCGAGGGAGTTTTTAAACGGAAATTGGAATGGTCGGGCGGCGGTCTCTGCCAAGGGCTGAATCAGAATCTGATCGGCGTTTGTCAGAAACCCTCGCGTCAACCCGCTTCTGCTTCGGCGGGGGCTATCAATCGGATTTGAGGATTTAACGGTTCAGGCAATTTAAGAGGTCAACTATGTACGGCATCAACGAGATCAAGAATAGTCTCTGGTTTATCGTCGCGGCGGCGCTGCTCACCGCGGGCCAGGCGAAATCGGAAACTGCAGCGTTCGACCCCTTCGCCTCCGCGTTAAGCGGGAAAACCGTGAACCAGAACGCCGATCCCAACGCAAGTGGGGGCGAAGGCGCGGCCAGTAAAATTGCGGCCGGTATGGTCTCCGACGGGAGCAAGGTCGTTGACTCCACCGCCACGAACAAAAATCAGGGTCGCGAGCAGAAAGCAGCCGACAGCGCTAGCCAGAGTGGAACCGGTAAGGGAGTCGCCATCGGAACGGGCGCGGCCTTGATGGCCACGGCGATTCCGATGCTGGCGAGCATTGATCCCGCCACGCGCGCCACGGGCGCTGCGCTCATGGCCAAAGCCGGACTCGAATTTGCCCAAGCGGCCGCCGACGGCGGAACGCAGAAAGCTAACAAGGCCCAAGAGGATTTACTTCGTTCCAATTCCGACCAGAACATCGGTCAGGCATCTCAAGCCGCGAACGAGCAAGGCAAAAAAGACGTACAAAACCAAGTGGCCAACGCGGTCGCGGGGAATGCCGATTTACAGAAAGTACTCGGACAAAACGGGGTGAACGCCGACGACTTCGCCAAACAATTTGCGTCGGGAGGATTACTGAGCCCCGAAGCCATTTTATCGGCGACAGGATCGGCCGGCGTGGATCCGGGTTCGATGGCGCAGGGGCTGGTCAACGCGAGCCACGAGCCCTTGGGAAAACAGTCGACGCTTACCGCGATTCAGGAAGACAGCGAGAAAGAAAATTCAAGCAAACCGAGCAAACCGGATCAAGGCTCGGCCGGCGGACAGAGTTTGACGGTGGACGATCGAAAATCTCCGGGGGCGACGGGCGACAAAAGTCGCGGCGGCGCGATTGCCCCGAATGGTTTGGCCGGACTGCTCGACTCCGCCACCAAAGGTGGCGTCTCGGCGTTAGCGGGAATTAAGAACGCCTCGGACGGCGAACTCGCCTCGATGTTAGCGGGCCTGATGGGCATGGGTGGCGGAGAGGCTAAGACCGATGGTTCGGTTGCCAAGAAAATATTGGATAAGGATGCGTTGGCTAAGCAGGGGATTTTAAAGGCGACCGGCAAGTCCGGAATTTTCATGCTTGCCCGTCGCAACTATCGCAGCTTTCAAAAATGGCGGCGCAATACGATCGTAGCCGCCAACCAGAGATAAATTAGCGAACGATCCGGATGTAGCTGTCTTTCACGTGGGGAGCCGTCGCCGTCGATTGCGCGTGCGTCGCTTTGATTTCCGCTTCCGCGAAGTGGCCCACTTTTTCGGCTAAGATGTGGTGAGCGTAATGCCAGCTGGTCGTAACGAGCAGCAAGGCGAAGAGACCGACCACGACCGATTCTAGGTGAGTCAGTGAGAAGTTTTCGCGGATCGCAAAGTATCCAAGGACTAAGCTCCAGACGTAAAGGAAAAGCGACGCCACTCCGAACATGGGATGAGAGTCGACGAAGTACTGCGCGGTGTATGCGGCTAAGCCAACGCTAAATACGACGGCTAAACGGCGAGCCAGCACCCGACGGCTGGTCTTCTGCCCAAAGACATTACCGACGACCCAAACCGCGGTCGTAACGGCGTAAGCGCCTAAGGCGATAAACGCTAAGCGCAGCGCTAAGACCATCCAGAGTGAGTAGTTGAAATTCATTCCCCACGATTTGTGAATCCACATCGCCAGCTGGAAGAAGTCGTTTTGTGTGCGACCTACGTGCGTCTCAATGAGCGCCAGGCCCAGGAACGCGATGATCACGAACCAGTGGTGCGATGACCACTGCAGCTGATTGAAGAACAATCCGGGCTGGGTCACGAGTCTAAAAATCTGCTTCACGATTACTACCCCCTGCGCGGGCACACTCGCCCGACAACTCAATCTAGCCTTTGTGCAAAGCGTGCCAGCGGGGTCGCCAAGGCTAATTGAACCGGGAGCGGCAGAAATGGGGTGTTCAAACGGTATACACCCGTGCCCAAGCGGGCCTACGGCGTGCGATGACACAGTGTATACGGCGGTGACAGTGATGCACCAAAGTCGACGAAATCCATAGTTCGGTGGAGAGCCTTTTAGGCCTATTTTCAGTTACTTAACCCCATTCAGGGGGTGGCGAGCCGTTTGCATTTCTAAACACCAAGGACACATTTTTAGCATGGCAACCTTGAACCACAACTTAGGGAAAATGCTACGTTCGGCGCACATCGCCGTTTTGGCTCTTCTCGCGGTCGGCTGCACCGATAGCCGGACGGTTAAGTCCAAGCCCCTCCAATTGAAACAGGTTTTTGCGAACAACTCTCTTTCGATGACGAAGATCGCGGCGGTTCGCTTCAACAGCGAAGATACCCAAGTGGCGCAGATGGTTCGCGTGGGCAACACGGTTCACATGGTGGGCTATCCCTTCGCGTATGCGGGCTGGAATATCGACGCACCGGAAACGCCGAATTTGGCGTTCGATCTAGCGAGCCAGCTTTCTGACTTTCCGATCAAGCTTCCCTGGACGGTAGACTGGTATGCCTCGGGCGCAGTTGGCATTATGGGCAGCACCTCGGTACTTTCTGGAACTTCCGGAGTGAGTCTTATCAACATGACCCAGCCTAAAGCGGCCAAAGAAATTTTCCGCAAGCCGCCGCTGGATGCGGCCGGAAAGCCCGGTCGTGATTTCGGTTACGTCTACTCGGCAATCGTTCCACATCCAACTCAAGCGATGTGGTACGGCTTCAGCCAGCAAGAAAACGTTTACACGGTGGCCGTTGGCCAGAACAACACGCAGATCATCTCGACCGCTAGCTACAGCCCGAACGGTCCGGTGTGCTGCGTGAAAAATGCGGTTTATTTCTCCAGTACGATTTACGTCGCGTTCGGAACGCGCTTAGCTTGGTTTGCCCCCACGCAAGATGGTGGACTGGTGGATCCGGGTGAACTCTCGTCACTGCAGGCGACCGGCGTGGCAGTTTCCGACAATTACGTCATCGTGCACCACAACCCGACCAGCGCCGTTAGTGCCGGGGCGGCGAACCCCAAAGGCTTTTACTATTTTGATAGTGCCGGCAACTTAGCGGCGTACGTTCCTTCGAACGTCATACCGCGTCTCTTCGTGGCCGATCCTTCGGGACGGTACCTCTACATGCAGGTCGGCGGCGGTGTGGACGTCGAAGTCCACCGCGTTCAAGGGCTGTAGACATTTCCTCCGGACGCCCGTACCCTTACCCTTACCGTGAAAATTTTAGCCTCGATCCTTTTTCTTTTTAGTTTAGCTCCCGCGCATGCCGCGACGACGCGGTTTGAACTTAAGGACATTGGGCTACGTAATCTGATTCAGGTCACCATGGAAGGGATGCTCGAGAAAACGGTCGGCATTTCCTCGTTTCTGTTTGGCTGGATCGAGCTTGATCCGGATCGCCTCATCGATGGTATCAACGGCGAAATCCGGACTGACCTACGCACATTCCACACCGGCGTGGCAGCGAAGGAGGATTTTATTCTAGACAAGCTCTTGCTGGTGAAGGAATACCCTACGGCTACGGTCACGCTTTCGAAACTATTGAGCGTCTCGAAGGCAAATCTACGCGACGGCCAGCCCGTCGTAGCCAAGATCGAGGGCATCCTGCAGATGAAGGGCTTAAAGAAAACGCAGACCTTTCTGCTTAAGCTTTCTTACTTTCGAGAGTCGCCGCTCACTTTGAACCGCGGCACCGGTAACCTCTTGAAAGTTAGCGGTAGCTGGGACGTCGACTTGACCCAGTTCGAAGTTAGCATCCCCGAAAACCTTAAGGCCCAAGTGCCGAGATTCGTCCAGGTGTCTGGCGACTTCGTGGCCAGTGCTAAGACTGGTGTCGATACTGCCGCCAACAAGTTAAAAAAACCCTAGAGTGTCAACGCTGGTACCGGCCCCATCACGTCACCGCGAATGACAAATCTGGGTGTGACGCCCAGCCTTTTTTCAAACCTCCAGCCTAAAACCTCTACACTTTTCGTGGCCGCGCGATTGCATTTGCCCTCACCCGAGAGGTGGAAGGGGAGCCGACCATGCGTGATTCTTTTTTCGCATTCCTAGTTATTGCGGGCAATATTTCCGCGTACCCGTATTTCAAATCCGGGGCCGAGGGCGAAAAACTATCAAACGTGCAGCCGACTTCTCGACCGCGCTCCAAAGGTTCGAAATCAACCCTAAGCCAAAGCATAAGGAGCAAGCATGAAAGACAAAGTCATGGAGAAGCTGGACGAGTTGAAGGTTTGGTCGAAAGGCCGTCCGGAAGCCAAGGAAGTCCGGTTGCTAATCTCCAAAGCCAAAGCGTTCATTCAATCTATCCGCAAGCAAAAAGACGACAACAGCAACAGCGCCAATCTGAGTCCGCAGTAAACGGTTCGGATGTGACCTACGTCATCGCGGACAAAGACATCAAGGATGCGGTAGAAGAAGCGCATCCGGAAGAAAAAGTTGAGCCCAAGGTGATCCACGGGGTTCCCGTGGACGCCTGGGTGCTCTCCACTCGCGACAAAGTGAATATGAATAAGGTACCGCCGCCCGCCCCGAGCCAGCTACGCTTTTTCGTGCAGTGCATGGAGCTAAAACAGGGACAGGCCGACGAGTTGAAAGAAAAAGAATGCCGTGAACTCGCCGCTCGTTCCGCGCCGGTACGGCCTAGCCGGTTCTAAAGCCGCCTTAGAGGGCAAAGGTGAGCTGCGTGAGGTACCGCAGCCACGTGAACCGCATCTCCGGGAAGCCCCGGTATTCGAGCAGTTTGTCGTACGCAAACCCCACGCCGAATTTTAGCGACCACGGGCGAATATAAAACTGATAAGTCAGACCGAACGAAATTCGGCTCTGGGTGAAGTTGGTGTGAATTCCGGCCTCCACGTACGGAATTAAGTAGTGCTGGCCAAAAAATACTAGATTCGGTTCGACGAGAAAACTAACCGTTGCGTAACGACGCGCGAAGCTTTTGCTCGCGAAGGTCAGCCCTGCGTAGTTCAGTGAAAAATCCACGTGAAAAAAGAAGGGGCTTCCGACCAACGAATGCTTAGTGTAGCCGCTCCAGCGTAGACCTCCGCCCAGGCGGATGAACGACAAGGTCTCCGCCGGGTTGTTCGTGTAAAGCGAGATGTCGGCGGTGGCGTGCGCTAACAAAGTATTGTCTACGAGGATCTTCATCCCGCCGCCCACGTACGGACGATCCAGCTTTTCACCATTCTGATTTTCAAAGAAAAAGTAACCAAGCTCGAATTTCGGATCTAGCTGAATCGGCGGCATGTAGTCGTGGGCGATTACCGACTGGCCTTCCAGGGCGAAGAATTCGTTGCTGGGGCTCTCAAACGTTTTGTTCCCTTGGTACAACGAAAGGTTGTACGTGTACTGCCCGCCCTTCTTGATGAGCGGGGCGACCTCACGCCAGTCGAAGAATTGGGGCGGTGGCCCCAGTCGCGACAGCTCGCCGGCCACGTGACCAAACTCGTTACGTATGGTGAAGCGCCAGCCCTCGTATTTGCGATTAAGCAGCGGCGGGGCAAAGAAACGGAACACCAGTCGGGCGTGGCGTGATGCGTCTACATCCAGTTTAGTTACCGCCTTTTTATTTGAGTAAAGCTGGGAGAAGACCACCTGCTCGTCGGTAACCTTAAAGAGTGGACGAGTCTTTTTTATGTCCGTTAATAGCTTGGGAGGCAGCTTCAGCCAGTAGTTCTTAAATTTAAAGACGCGGAACGATCGGTCGGGTCGGAAGAGTCGCATTGAGAATTCGTGCGGCTCGAAGGGGAGGGACACTTTGATTACGAATCGGCGTTTTTTTCGCTCGTGCCATTGCCCTTCGAAGTTCAGCTCGTATCCCGGTTGAATGTCACCGGTGAGGAAAATGAAGGGGTTTCCGATCTTGGGGATGTAGAGAAAACGTTTGGCCGTCGCGTCGAATCGGATACCGGCATCGCTGGCCGCGTCGAGTTCGACAAACTCCAAAAATTCAGCCGAGGGCAGGATCTGCGAATTTGTCGGTAAGATCTTAATGGCTTTGGGCAGATTGGAAGGCGCGGGGGGGGCTTCCGCCTGTGCGGGCGGCCCAGTTGGATCGGGCGGCTGGGAAGCGGTGGGATCCGGATACGCGTTCGGATCCGCCGGCGGAGCGGCCGCATTGGGATCGCCCGTGTAAGCGTTTGGGTCCGCGGTAGGGTAGGCAGCGTTAGGATCACCCGTATAGGCGTTAGGGTCGGCCGGGTACGTGTTGGGATCTTGGTACGAGTTCGGATCCGTAGGGGCGGTCGGTGCGTTCGGATCGACCGGCGGCTGGTACGCGTTCGGATCTTGATAGGCGTTGGGATCCTGGTACGAGTTCGGGTCGGCGTTTGCCGCCGGTGGCGCGGCGTTGGGATCGCTAGGGGAAGCGGGGGCGGCGGACACCGGCGGAGGCGGTTCCGCGGGTGGTCCGTTCTCGGCGTGAATAAATCTCGTTCCAAAGAAAAAAAGCGCCGTCAGCAGAGTGACTTGGCTCCTGCTTTTTCGGTAGATTCTCACGGGATTGATGCGTTTATTGTAGCACGTAATGAGGCGTGTCATGGAAGGCGGAGAATGTAGATGAAGTGGGTCCATCGTCTCTTGTTAGGTCTGGCTCCGGAACTCGCTCACGATATCGGAATGTGGTGCCTGCGCTTATGGCAAAAACTGGGCTGTCCACAGCTGGGGCAGCCGCCCAGGCGGCCCATGGGGATTCACCCGACACTGCCGCGCATCAAATTTACGTCGCGGGTAGGGCTTGCCGCCGGATTCGACAAGAACGGTTACGTCATGGAGGCAATGCGGGCCCTAGGGTTTGGCTTCGTGGAGGT
>JAYUBV010000074.1:0-2564 GCA_043740655.1 Pseudomonadota bacterium
GCACTTCACGATCCGCTGGTACCTCCGCTTGTCGTCGGTTTTCGATACGGCTTTTGTATCGCGTCCGGCGACCGACGGGGTCGGCTTCTTCTTGACCAAACGTAACGTGGTTCCGCGCATTCACCGCTTCGCGATTCCGAACACCGTGGGCAATCAGGTGCTGGGCGTGAAGTACTTTGTGAAGAATGTTCCGGCGGCCTACCAGCCGGCCTTCAAATCGGCGTTCGACGCGTGGAACAAAGTCTTCGTCGACATCATCGGCCGTCCGCTGCTGACGTACGAGTTCGTCGATGCCAACAGTGAAAAGGCGAAGCTGCTCGTCCCGGGCGACATCCGTTACAAGATCCTCGAATGGGACCTGGTCAACCTCGCCGGCTACGGCGGCCTCGGCCCCTCCATCGCCAACCAGGCGACGGGCGAACTGCTCTCCGCCAACGTGCTGGTGCAGGGACCTAAGATCATCGAGCTGTATACCAAATGGTTCGGCGTGACCGCCCGGGCCAATCAGCTGATGGCCGAAGGACGCGTGATCGAAGCCCAGATGCTACTGAAAACCGTTTCCCAAGCGCTGAATAATCAAATGACGGAGCGGTTACAGGTGAAGCACACCCTTCGCCTGGGCAAGCACCTGGTCTTCCGCGTACCGTCGCAGGAACAGGCGCTTGAGGATCCGATCGCGCAGCGTGACGACTTCGAACCGCTGCCGCAAGGCATCGCCTTCGACAAGTACATGGCCGGTTACTTTCACGAGATGGTGACGCACGAGCTGGGCCACAACCTGGGTCTGCGACACAACTTCCGCGGCAACCTCGCCTACACGGGGCTAGCTCCGGGAAAAGTGACTAACTCGATCATGGAGTACCAAGGACGTAACTTCCGCTACGTAAACGACATCGGTGCTTACGACCTCATGGCGCTTTCTTACGGCTACGCCGGAAAGAAGCCCGCCGTATCGGGTCTATACTGCACCGACGAGAACGTGGCCGACGAGAAAAACCTGGCGAATAGCCCGGAGTGCTCGCGCGACGACGCCACGGCGGATCCGTTCGGATTCTTCGAGGCTCGGGTGGGTCGTATCGTGGACCTGCTCACGCTGAAGGGCTCGGCCGAAGCTCCGGTATGGACGGTGGCGGATCTGGATAAGGAAGTGAAACTGTACTTCCTGAACCTGGGGCTCTACGCCGCCCGTGCGGAAGCGACGGCGGCCACGTGGACTAACTTCTTCACCGGTGGCGATCGCCCTGACTCGCCGGCGGGAGTGAAGGCCTACGTGCTGAAACGGTTGAAGGGCCAGCTTTGCAGCCCGGCTCTAGCCACGATCATCGCCGGTAAGGGCACGGCGGAAGCCCGGGCCAAGACGGAAGCGAATCTGGTCCAGCTGCGCAAGAAGGCCGCGGAAGCGATGAAAGCGCTCAATGTCTTTACCGACGCCGAGCTAGCCTGCGCCGCTCTCGAGGACTAAAAAAAACCGACGCCCGGCCGGTGTAAATTTCACCGGCCGGGTGTTACATTTCCCCCATGAGCCGCTTAGCCATCGTTACGGGGGGAAACCGGGGAATCGGTTTCGAAGTTTGCCGCCAACTCGCCATGCGCGACATTCAGGTGATGCTCACCTGCCGAAATCCCGAAAAAGGGGAAGAGGCTTTGGTGAAGCTCAAGGCCGCGGGCCACGATTCGGTAGTTTTTCATCCGCTCGACATCGACGATCCCGAAAGCATCAAAGTTCTGTTCGAACACGTCGAAGAAAAGTTTGGCTGGCTCAACATTCTGGTGAACAACGCCGGCATCATGCTCGACGCACGAGAAGGGGGGAACGCCTCGGCATTGACAACCTCGATGGAAAAGGTGGAGTCCACCTTCCGCACAAACACGCTCGGCGCTTTGCAAATGTGCCAGCTGGCGGTGCCGCTAATGAAACGGGCAGGGTTCGGCCGCATCGTGAACGTGTCGAGCGGGATGGGACAGCTCTCCGACATGGGCGGTGGTTACGCCGCTTACCGAATTTCAAAAACAGCGCTGAACGCCGTCACCAAGATCTTCGCGGAAGAGAACACGGGCACCAACGTGCTGGTGAATTCCGTTTGCCCCGGCTGGGTCCGTACTGACATGGGCGGCGCTGGCGCCGAACGTACGGTAGAGCAAGGGGCCGAGACAATCACATGGGCCGCGACCTTACCCGATGACGGTCCAACTGGCGGTTTTTACAGGGATAAGAAGAGAATCGACTGGTAGTCGAAAAGGCGTTCTTTGAGGCGCTGAAAAAGGAAAAGCCGTTGTGGACACTGTCCAACAACGGCTCCCTATATATGTAATCCTACCCCAGATATCCGAAGTCAATTAACGCGGCGTTCTGATTTTTGCTGTCATTGCGAGTCCTCGAAGAGGCGAAGCAATCCCGTGGAATGAGATCCAACGCCGTTGGTCCTTGTGCCACGAGATTGCTTCTTCCTCTTCGAGGACTCGCAATGACACGGAACCTAACAGCAGGCTCCGCCACTTGGAGCCGCGTTAGTCTTTGCCGACGGCGTGGGGCCGCAATCGAACAATCCTAAGTGACGTTCTTT
>JAYUBV010000075.1:0-2562 GCA_043740655.1 Pseudomonadota bacterium
ACAACACCGACTCGTACATATTGGTGACCGGGGGGCGGCCCGCGATCAAACACCGCACAACGAAGCCGTAAGTGTGAAGCGCAAACCCCACGCCCAGGACGCCGACGCCGAACTTGCCCCAGATGGGTCCCCGGCTAATGACGCCGCCCAACAGAATGCAAAATGCGAACGTGTAAATAATCCACGCCCAGTGGAAATAACGGCCACGTTGGTACGACACTTCACGATCCAGATCGCTCTGCTTTGGGTAGAACCCCTTGGCGAGCTCCCGCACCTTTTGGACGGTCAGCTCGGAAGCGGCCTGCCACTTCGGCGGCTCCTTCAAAATGAAGGCGTCGAGCAGCTGGCGTACCACTTCGGAAGTGGCGGTGAGAGTATTCGGATCGTACGGCACCGGCTCTCCGCCCTGCGTGAGGCTTACGATGGAAAACCATGGCTTATCCAGCCCACCGGGATTGGGCAGAATGTTGAACGCCTGGCCCGATACGATCGCCTGCAACAGCCCCAGCTGGCTTTGCAAGGTCATCGCCTTTTTTTCAATTTCTGACTGCCGTTCCTTACGCCGATCCTTATCGCCGGCGTCGCGCACGAGGCGGGTCAATTCGGTGCTGCCTTCCAACTCTTTCGGCGTGAAGTAGTTGCGATCCACATCGACCTTGAGTTCCTCTTTGAACCCCTTGTGGTCGATGCGGACGAAGGGTTCGTCTTCCCACTCGCGATCGAACGAGATAAGCCAGCCGAAGAGAACTTCGACGGCCTCCATCCCGTGCCAGCTGCGACGGCCGGTCACGTGTAGCACCGAGTCCACCGCGAAACTTTCTAGCGGCTTCGTGCGGCCCCGATCCTGAATCGCCAATGAGCGAATGGTGTCGAAGTTAAAGTCGCGAGGCTTCGGAGATTCGTGGGGCAGCTGCGGAAGTGCTTGCGCCAGGGAGCTCAATAAAACCATAGCGAAGACAAGGTGCTTCATACGGACTCCTTTTTCCCCAACGCGTATCCAAAAATCTTGCCCCAATAGTGCGGGTTCATCCAGAACATCAGCGACGCTCCCAGTACGATGGTGAGACTGCCCAGGTACTTGATCCAGCGGCCGATATCGCGGTTCACGGAGAAAACGGACATCGGCGGCTTGCCTTCTTCGATGCTGTAGCTGGCCTGATAAAAAGTGAAGCCGGCGTGAACCAGCGGCTCGTTCATACTGATGAGCGATGCTTTGCGAACCTTTTTGGCATCGTCGATGACAGTGACGTTGCTCTCGTACGTCGCGGCTTTGCTGGTGCCGGGGTTGGTACCCATCGTGAACTTATCGAGGTAGATCACGAACGGTAGCATCAGCTTTTCTTTACCGTAGCCCACCAAATAATCACGCCCGCCGATCGAGAGCGGTTTGGTCGCCCCTTCGGTCAGCCAAAATTCGTGACCGTCGCTATCCGCGTTTTCCTGCGAGCTTAGGTCGCGAGACATCTTGCGCACCTGAAACCGGATACCGCTGAAAAAGTTGGCGTCGCCCGCAATCGTTTCCACGTAGCGCGGCTTGTCGCTTTCGAGCGCGTACGGGATGAACTGCTTCACGTTGAACTGCAGATCCATCCAGCCGGTGGGCATCTCTTCGCCAATTTTCACGAGCCCCTCCCCCTTCAAATCGCCAAGTTTGCCCTTGGAGCGGTAGCGCAGCCCCTTACCGTCGAACGCCTGCGCAAACCGAAGCTCACCCTGCCCGCCCTGGGCCCCCATGGCGGGCTTTGCATTCTCTCGCCCCCCCATCACGAGGGTCAGGTGCACCCCGAACGGTTTGTGATCCGCGGGTAACTCTTTGCGGTGGAGGGTTGCGAACTCGGGGTAGTTGGCGAAGATGGTGTGCTTTTCGGTGAGCCCGTTAAAAGCCCGCACTAATATCTGTGCCGCGGGATTTACCGGTTGGTTGCTCTTGTTCGTCAGCGTATTCGCTTCGACCACCGCGTGCGGCAGGTAGCGTTCCAGCTTAGTCGTGTAGCCGCTCTTGCCAAGTTTTTGCCAATCCCGGGTCATCTCTTCGATGGAGAACCGGTAGTTGCCGCCTGCAATCTGAGCTTCGACGTACCCTTTGGATTTGATCGCAGCGTTAATCTTCGACGGGGGTCTGAGATCGGAGAGGAACCGTTTTTCTTCTGCCGCCGTCCACAACTTTTCTAGGTACACGGACGCGGGGCCGAAATTGATCGTGGCCGGAGCATCGGCCTCTTTCACCGCAAGCCACTGGTGCACGCGGAAGCGGGAGTTATAAAGCTCGAGCTCAATAGCTGGACTGCCTAACCCTTCCACTCCCGAAGCCACCCACGACGTCTCTTGCACCAGTCGCGGCAAGTACTCCGTGCCCACCAGCTCGTACCCGCCGTTGAGTTCGATTCGGATCAGATTGCCCGTCTTCTTCAACGCCGATTCCGGAGCCTTGAAGGTCTCTTCATTACGACCGGAGATATCCGCCACGCGAACCTGGTGGTCACTCACAATAACCTCGTTGCCGGCCTGCCCCTCGAAGACGGGAAGACTACCGTCGACGCCGTACTTTTGGGTGAGCAACGA
>JAYUBV010000076.1:0-2561 GCA_043740655.1 Pseudomonadota bacterium
GTTACCAAGGTTGCTGATTTTGGTCTCTTCATGGAGATTGAGAATGGCGTCGAAGGTCTCCTCCACGCTTCCGAGCTGGATGGTGAAGGCAAGCCGAAGGATCGCTTGAAGGCGTATCCAGAAGGTCACGAGATGGAAGTAATGATCACTTCGGTCGACCTCAAGGAACACAAGCTGTCCTTGTCGGTAAAAGCCCTGACCAAGGCCGAAGAGCGCGAGAACATCCGCAACTACGCCAAACAGACCGGCTCGTCGCGCACGAGTCTAGCGGATCTGTTGGATGAGCAGATGGCTCAGAAGCTCAAGGGCGCGGTCACCTCGACCACGAACGAAGACGGCGGCAAGCCCGAGTAAGTGTTCCCCCAATTATTCTTTAGACCGGCCCCCGTTTGCGACGCAGACGGGGGCCGAGTTGTTTTAGGGACGTTTTTAGTTATAGTCCTCTCCATATTCATCGTTTAAGGAGCTCACATCATGCGCGGAATGTTTCGTGTTCTCGGGGTCGTCGTTTCGTTCTTTTTCATCGTCGTCTTCAGCACGCTAACGGTTAAATTCATTAAGCATAACTGGTTCCCGAGTAAGCCCGGCATCACCAAGAAGGGGACCACCGGTTCCAAGTCGGTGGCGGTGATTGACCTGAACGGCGTCATCTACACGGCGTCCAAGTTCTTGAGCCGCGTGAAGGAGATTAAAGAGGACGAGAACGTTAAGGCGGTGGTGGTCCGCATCAACTCTCCCGGCGGCGTCGTAGGCCCCTCGCAGGAGATGTACGAGGCCCTAAAGAAGCTCGACGCTAAAGTGCCCGTGATCATTTCGATGGGTTCGGTGGCGGCCAGTGGCGGTTACTACGCAGCCCTTGGTGGCCGCAAGATATACTCGAACGCCGGCACGCTGACCGCGAGCATCGGCGTGATCATGGAGTTCGCTAATACGTCTGAGCTCTACAAGTGGGCGAAGGTAGAACGCTACCAACTGACCGCCGGAAAAATGAAAGGGGCGGGTTCCGACTCGCGCCCCATGCGCCCGGATGAGCGTGCGCTATTTGAGGCGATGCTGGCCGACATTCACGGGCAGTTTAAGGCGACCGTACAGGAACGGCGTAAGGGCATGACTCCGGAAGAGGTCGAGCGCTGGACCGACGGGCGAGTGATGACGGGTCAGCAGGCAAAGGCGGCGAAGCTAGTTGACGCCCTGGGCGGATACGATGACGCGCTGGCCGATGCGAAGAAGGTTGCCGGGCTTCCCGACAATGCGCCGGTGGACCTGCCCGAGTCTAAGGAAGGTTTCCTGAAAAAGTTCCTATTGGGAGATGACGAAGAGGCTGAGAGTCTGGCGCCCTTCTGGGAAGGGGTGCGCGCTCATATGTCGGGGTTTAACCACGAAGGCTGGCGCATCATGCTACTCGCGCCGGTTCGTTAAGGCTCGGAGCCCTCATTTTCGCGGGCCATCGTAATTCAGCAGGCCAACCCTACCATCGTTGGTGATGACGATTAACTTGGTGCCGTCCGCCGAGAACTGAATGTCGAAGGTGATCGGTGGGAGATCCACCTTCCCTATCGGCTCACCGGTTTTGGCGTCGAATACGGTGGCCCAGTAGCGGTTTTCACCTGAGTCCTGGAAGAGACCCAGCACCTCTTTGCGGGTGGGGTGCTTCACGATCGTGCGTAGGTCCGCCGGGGCGAAGGTGCCGTCGTACTTCGGCATGTCTCCACTCTTCTTCTTATTGATGACGTAAAGCATCGCCGGCCTTTCGCCGAGCATAAAGATGGTCTTGTCGCCCTTGGCCCATACGGCGGAGCGGGGATTGAAAGGGCGATTCGATTCGGGAGAGAACAGTTGGCTTAGCTTGTCCTGTTTGTAAATTTCCAGCGTTCCGTCCTTCTTCATCTCCACCTGGTGGAGATGGAGCGTGCCCGTTCTACCCTGCAGGATTACCTCTAGGCGGTTGGAGTCCGGCGATATCGACCAGTGAACCAGCTTGCGTCCGCCTAAGAGGGATTCGAGCTTCGCCTCCAGCCGCTTTCCCGTCGTCAAATCGAAGCGCCAGATCCCTTCATTCTTGTCGGAGGCGTAAACCAGGTTGGGATCTTTCCCCGCGAGCACCCGCCCGAAGACGGCGTCGCCGTCTTTCTCCCCCAAGATCGTCGCTTTTGACCAATCGGCTTTTCCATCCTCGAACGGCACGCGCGTGAAAAAGCCACCCTTGCCCGCAAAGAGTAGGGAACTTCCGTCGGGAGCAAAGAATGGCCCCCAGTGGTAGCCCGTTCCGCCGGGTACCTCTACGGTCTTTCCGCTGACAAAGTCGTGCACGTTTAGGGTCCACTTCGCGTTGTCCTTCACCCCCGAAGGCATGTTGGAGCTAACGACGTAACGACCGTCGGGCGAAAACTTGGCGCGGTTACTTACTGGAAACGGAATGACGACATCGGCCTGGGTGGCGACGCGGGCGGCTTCACGCCGCTCCAGACCTTTGTCCAGCTGGCCGCTTCGGGCGCGAAGCAGTTCGAGCACAGCTGGCACCCCCGGCCCTTGCCACCCTCGGGCGCGCACCATCTCACCGA
>JAYUBV010000077.1:0-2553 GCA_043740655.1 Pseudomonadota bacterium
TATCCCCACTTCCTACCGATAATTCTTGGAGCGCAAACTTTTGGAGGATGCATGGCAGCCAAACCCGAGACGAAGGCCAAAGCGGAAAAACCCGCGGCGGCGACAAAAGAAACTAAAGAAAAAGCCCCCGTTAAAACCAAAACGGCGGTCAAGGCCAAAGCCGATGCGGTTGGCGATACGGTGAACTCGCGTGAAGACGCGAAGACCGAGAAAAAACACCACCACACGCACGTCGAGCGGAAAGACCGCCACTGCGAAGTGAAGAGCTGCAAGCGCGAGTACCGCGCCAAGGGTTATTGCAACGCGCATTATAAGAAATGGCGTCAGGGCGAGTACGGACACCGCCGTTACACCTCCTGCTCGACTGCTTCCTGCAATAAACCGCAGAACAAGAATCGCCACGGTTATTGCGAAGACCACTACCAGAGCTATTATGTGAAGGGCATGGCGGTTGCGAAGGAAGTGATCGCGGAAGCCACGCCGAAGAAAGTAGAAAAGACCGCAGCGGCATAAAACCGGCGGAACCTAAATTTTAAAGGGCCGGTCATCGATTTAGATGACTGACCCTTTTTTTTTGCTTACCGTTGCCCCATCGATGAGTCAGCTGTCCGAAAAGCTTCAAAAAGGCGAGTTCGTCTACACCGCGGAGATCACTCCCCCCAAAGGGATTGGGGTCAAGAAGCTGCTGGAGCACGCGCACGCCATGGGGCCTTACCTGTCGGCTATAAACATCACCGACTGCCAGCGATCGCTGGTGAAGATGTCGTCCATGGCCGCAAGCAAGGTGCTGCTCGATGCCGGCTACGAGCCGGTGTTCCAGCTCACCTGCCGCGATCGCAACTCCATCGCGCTGCAGGCCGACCTGATGGGGGCCGGCGCCCTGGGAATTCAAAATCTGCTCTGCCTAACGGGCGATCCGGTTAAGGCCGGCGATCACCCACACGCCAAATCTGTTTTCGAAGTGGAGACCTTGGGGCTGCTCGCCATAGTGAAAAAGCTTCAGGCCGGCACCGATTTCATCGGCAGCAAAACGAATAAGGCCACAAAGTTTTTCGTGGGGGCGGTCGTCAACCCGACCCTAAGCGCCGGAAATCAGCTAGAGCGGATGGAGAAAAAGAAAGAGGGCGGCGCTTCCTTTTTTCAGACCCAGGCCAACTACGATCCGGAAGACTTCGCCAAATTTTTGCAGGCTGCACGGCCTATGGGCACCAAGGTGCTGGCGGGCATTCTCCTTTTGCACAGCAAGGAGATCGCCCACTACCTGAAGGACAATATTCCGGGGATTCGCTTTCCCGACTCGATGATTTCCGATTTCGACAAAGTTCAGGGCGAGCAGGCCGAAGAAACTTTCGGCATCGACTGGGCCATCCGTACGATGGAAACCGTTCGTCCCTACTGCGACGGTTTTCACCTAATGACCGTACGAAATGAAGCGATCCTCCCCAAGTGGATGGACCGCTGGAACGCCCTATCGGCTCCGCCCGCCGTGGCGAGCCAGGAGAAGCACCCATGAAACAGACTCCCCTCTACGCGCGCCATTTGGAACTGGGCGCCCGCATGGTTCCCTTCGCCGGTTACCAAATGCCCGTCCAGTACTCTGGCCTACTCGAAGAGACGAAAGCCACGCGCACGAATGCCGGGCTATTCGACGTTAGCCACATGGGGCAGTTTTCCGTTCGCGGCCCCGGCCACCTGGAGGCCGTAGCGGCGCTGGTGACGAACCAGCCGCATAAGATTGCTATCGGCCAGGCTCAGTACAATTTACTGTGCAACGAGACGGGCGGCGTAATCGATGACTTAGTTATTTACCGCCGTAGCGAAAAAGAGACCTACATTTGCGTTAACGCCGGCAACCGCGAAGAGGACTTCGCGTGGATGTCCTCGCGTTTGCCAAAGACCGTCACGCTCGAAGACCAGAGCGACGCGACCGCCCTTATCGCCTTGCAAGGGCCGCTGGCCGAAACCATTTTGAAAAAGGGCTGCGACGAAGCCGTGGTAACCGGCCTTAACTACTACTGGGCCGTGGACGCCACGGTATTCGGCGTGCCGTGCCTCGTTTCGCGCACGGGCTACACCGGTGAAGATGGATTCGAGCTGTATGCGCCGGCGAATAGGGCAAGCCACCTGTGGAATAACTTGCTCGAGTGTGGCCGGCCGCACGGACTCGTTCCGGTGGGGCTAGGCGCGCGCGATACGCTTCGCCTGGAAATGGGCTACCCCCTGCACGGGCACGAGCTGTCCAAAGAGATTAACCCTTACGAGGCGAACTTGGGGTGGACGGTGAAGGTAGATCGCGCGGAGCCATTCGTGGGACAGGCGGCGCTTAAAAAAATTCACACCGACGGGCCGAAGCGTAAGCTGATTGCGTTTAAACTAAACGATCGCCGGCTCGCGCGCGCGGGCTACCGCATCGGTAATGAGCAACATGAGGAAATTGGCCAGATCACCAGCGGCACGATGAGCCCGCACCGCGAAGCTCCGATTGCGCTGGGGTTGGTCACCGCCGCCAACGCAACGTCGCCTCGGCATTGGATCCAGGTCCGTGAGACGTGG
>JAYUBV010000078.1:0-2552 GCA_043740655.1 Pseudomonadota bacterium
TTGCCTTCGACCGTAGAGCGCGCGGACAGCCTCGAACAACGTCTCCGCCAGTTCGAGCAGCTGCTCGCCGCGCGCAATTGGAACGTTCCCGAGGTCAAAGCGTTGCTCACCGGCATTCTCGCCGAGCGAGCCCGCACTCTGGCCAAAGCCGACGCCACCGTGGAAAAAGTCATTTCCGAGACCCGCGGCGATTACCACATCGCGATCGACGAGCTGGGTGGGGCGTACAACCACCCGGACGGGCGTTACGCGGTCATCTTCGACATGACGAGGGGGTTGAGTATTCTGGATCGGCAAACGCGACGGGTGCGCCGGATCGAGAACCCGATGGAAATCCGCGAACACTTCCTTGAGTTTTCGCCCGACGGAAACTCTATCATTTTGACCCAGCGTGGCCGCGGCATTTGGACCTTTCCCTTCCAAAACGGGGACATTCTGTGGAACCAGGGGACCCAAATTCTTAGGTCCGACGGCTCGAACAACACGCTGGGGAGATGGACGCCGCTGGCCTTCCCGGGCCAGGTGTCGATGGGCATGCACCTGAGCGACGTGCTCTGGCTCGACACCAATACAAAAACGTTAACCAAGAAGCCGGCTCCGGCGTTCCCCGCATCGGATACGTACGTTTGGGATCACTTCGCCGTGCCCGGCCAAAATCGTATAGTATTTATCACCTCCGATCCGCAGAATACCAAGAACGGTTACCTCCTGTCCGTGGCCACTTACGACGCCAACGGGAACTTCAAACTGGAGTCGAGCAACCGCCGCCTGCCCGGAAGCGTTGGTGGGATGCTGATGACGAAAGACAACCGCCTCGTCATCACCGGGGAGCACGTCACCAACCAGATCCGGGTCACGCCGCTCGTGGGTGGACCCTTCGAGCTCATGAAAACCAAGGCCGGCCGGGACACGTTCGGGGAACGCATCATTGGCATTCAGCACTTTCCCGAACGTGAAGAACTCTACGTTTTTTCGGAAGTCGAAAACCACAAGCGAACGCAGCTAGAGATCGTAGATCTGAAGACAGGGCAAAGCCGCAGCTCGGCGATACTGCCGGAACGTCTCCACGGCCCTTACGTCACGCCCGACGGCAAAACGCTTTACGGCAAAGGCCTCAACGACGGGAAACTCACCGTTTATAATCTCACGAACCGCCTCAACGAGGCGCCGTAGCTACCATTTCTCGACCATCGCCACGAGCTGCAGGAGTGCGGTGCCCCACCCCCTCTTCGAAGCCCATCGCGGCATGGATCTGCCGGTCCGCTTCGCTTCCGTGTATCGCCAAGGCGGTGTACTTAGTGCCGCCCGAGCCCACGGGCTCTAGCATTAATGCGGCGGTGAACGAGATTCCGGGACCGGAGATCTTAGCCGCCGGGCGGAAACCGGACGTTAGTGCCGACGTCCACGTTAGCCGTTCGTTTTTCACGACGTCGAGGTAGCAGCCTTCGTTCTCAAAACTAGTGCCGTCCGGCCGTTCCATGCGGGTGAGGAACTGGCCACCGGGTCGTAGGTCGATCTTACAGGCCGTAGTTTTCCATGGTACCGGGCAAAACCATTTCATCAAATGCTCAGGCTCGGTCCACGCGCGCCAGACGAGGTCGGAGGTACGTCCACTTTGCGCTCGAGTACCAGATCGAGTTTCGGATTAGGAACGTAGATACTCTTCATAGCTTCTTCTCCTTCATTTCGTTTAAGTAACTATCCAACCGATCGAGACGTTTTTCCCAAACCGATCGCTGCTCCTCGAGCCACTTTTCCGCCAACGCCAAGGGCCTAGGGGACAGCCGGTAAGTGCGTACGCGTCCCGCCTTCTGCGAGTTCACCAGGCCAGAGTCCTCCAAGACTTTTAAATGCTGGAGAAAGGACGGCAGAGCCATGTCGAAGGGTTTGGCCAGTTCGCTAACCGCGGTCGAGCCCGTGCTCAGTTTTTTCAGAACGGCCCGGCGCGTGGCGTCCCCCAGCGCGTGGAAGACCTTGTCCATTTGAACCTGTACCCTAAGGTTAGGCATATGCCTAACTATACGACGTCCCTTACTTAGGTCAATACCTAACCAATAAGTACTCGCTATCCCTGCTCTTCTCCCCGCCCCCACCGCGCCAAAATTTCCCCTACCCGGAAATGACGCAACGTATTAACATCGGCAAAAATCACCCCTATGGAGGTAAGCCCATGTTGAAAGCTCTTTTGTCCCTGATGGTTCTGTCCCTGAGCGTCTCCGCGAACGCCGCGGAAATCTCGATCCCGGCGCGCGCCGAGCGGTTAACCCACTTGCACGAAGCCCGTCAGGCGACGGACGATCGACTGGTAGCGGAGTTCAAACTGATCTACGCCAAGAACGCCCTGTCGTACGCCAAGTACGAGATGGAGTTAAACGCACGGCTCATCGCCAAAGCGGCGACCGCGGCGTTCGACTACTCCAAGGCAGTTCAGAAATGGATTGAATCGCGCTTCAACGTGACGGCCTTGCAGCAGTCAATCGAAAAGCTGAAGACGCGCGAGCGGTTCTTCGATGTGCGTGCCGCCTCCGCTTTGAGCGGAAAAGAGGACGTGG
>JAYUBV010000079.1:0-2545 GCA_043740655.1 Pseudomonadota bacterium
TCTCGTTCTCGATCTTGACGTTCTCCTTGGCCTCGACCGCCTGGTGGAGGCCGTCGGACCAGCGGCGGCCGGGCATGAGGCGGCCGGTGAAGTCGTCGACGATGATCACCTCGCCGTCCTTGACCACGTACTCATGATCCTTGCGGTAGAGCGTGTGCGCCCGCAGGGCCTGCTCGACGTGGTGCAGGGTCTCGATCTGCTCCGGGTCGTAGAGGTTGGGCACTTGCAGCCGGGCCTCCATTTTTTCCACGCCCTCGTCCGACAGCACCACCGAGCGCGCCTTCTCGTCGACGGTGAAGTCGCGGTCGCGGATCAGGCTGGGGATGACCTTGTTGATCTTGTAATACTTGTCGGTCGATTCCTCGGAGGGCCCGCTGATGATGAGTGGGGTGCGCGCCTCGTCGATCAAGATGGAATCGACTTCGTCGACGATCGCGTAGTTCAGTTCGCGCTGAACGTAATCTTCTAGCCGGAACTTCATGTTGTCGCGCAGGTAATCAAAACCGTATTCGTTGTTGGTGCCGTAGGTGATGTCGCATGCGTAGTTGGTGCGCCGTTCCTGATCGTTTAGGCCGTGGACGATGATGCCAACGGTAAGCCCCAACGCTTTGTAAATCTGTCCCATCCACTCACTATCGCGTTTGGCGAGGTAGTCATTCACGGTAACTACGTGCACGCCTTTGCCTTCCAGGGCGTTTAGATAACAGGGCAGGGTGGCGACCAGCGTTTTCCCTTCCCCGGTGCGCATCTCCGCGACGCGGCCGTTGTGGAGGATCATGCCGCCGATGAGTTGCACGTCGAAGTGGCGCATGTTCAGCACGCGGTGGGACACCTCACGGCAAACCGCGAAGGCCTCCGGCAAAATATCGCTAATCGTTTCGCCTTTAGCGAGACGTGCGCGAAACTCCGGCGTTTTGGCCGCAAGTTCGTCCAGCGAAAGCTTCTGTAGACCCGGTTCGAGAGAATTAATCTTCTCCACGATCGGCCGTAGGCGCTTGATTTCACGGTCGTTGCGGGAGCCAAATACCTTCTTAGCTAACGTCTGAATCATATAATCCCTGAGTGCGGTTGAGTCTCGTGCTCGCGGTGCCTTTTGTCCCGCAGCTTCGTCCTCCGTCTTCGGAATCCTCAATGACCCCTTCAGGGTCACCTCCGGTTCCTCCCGTGTGCGTCCTCGCTGCGGACCAAAATTCACACACGATCCCTGAGCCTCAACCACACTCAGGGATTAACGCTGCACTATATCAGAAAGGTCGCATTTGGCAGCACCGAGTTAACCTTTTTGCCAAATGGTTTGGGCATCTTGGACTAGCTGCTTTAACTCATTTTCAAAGCCACAGATGTCCTGTTTGAGATCCCCGAAAGCCTTAATGGGAAAGGGTTTACCTACTTTTACGACCACAGAGTGGCCCCGCCCCGTAAAGAGCGATCCGGGCGGGGCGATGGGGAAGGTTCCAAAAATTCCCACTGGCAGTAGCGGCCGACCGGAGGCCTGGGCCAGGCGGAAGGCCCCTTTTTTGAGCGGCTGAAGCTTGCCGTCCCGGGCACGGGTTCCCTCGGGGAACATGACGACCGACCCTCCAACCCTAAGCCCCTCCTCCACCGCCCGCATCACGTTTAAGTCCTTGGCCGATCGGTCACGCTTTATGAAGTAGCAACCCATCCGACGCATTGCAGGACCCATGAAAGGAACCCGCCCGATCTCAGCCTTAGAGATCCAGGCGTAGGGGCGGTTGAGCGACGCCAGCACCCCGATGTCCCAGATGCTGGAGTGGTTGCTGCAGATGATGTAGGTGCCTTCGGGGTCCCAGTTCGCCATTCCTACGGTCGTGATGCGAACCCCCATCAATCGACATAGGCCGGCACCCCACAGGTAGTGGCCAAAGAAGCCGGCCTTTTTGGAGATGAGGAACAGGACGTAGCACCACAGCGCGCCGGCGATCGTGTAGAGGCTGCCCAGCAGGATGAAAAGTTTTGCGATGAGTTTTTCCAAACTGACCATTTCTTACGATATAATATGGTTTTCCCCAACCCCCCAAAACCAACATAAATTTCCCTGGGAGATTTCAACGTGAAAACCAAAATATTGGTCTTAGTAGCGATCGCTTTCTGGGTAACCGGCTGCGGAAAAAAAAGCGACAGTCCTACGATCGGTTCCGGCGTGGACGCTGCAAATACGGTACTCGCTAACCTGAATCTGGCCGGCGCGCTGATTCCTAAACCGGCGACCCGCCAAGCGTCGAATCCAGCTAGCTCCAATCGCTCGGCCTTCGGTACGAGCTGGGATTCCACCGCAGCCTTTAGCATGGGGCATCCGAAGGACGACGGCACAAGCGGCTGCGCCTACAAGAACCTAAGCGTCAGCTTTAAGGACTGGATGGGGTACCAGTTCGATAAGGACGCCCAACGGTGCAACACCTCCTCAATCAATATCTTCGGTCGGGTGAAAGGGTCGCTAGCGATCTTCTGTGCGATTTCCTACGCGCTCGGTGGCGCTTCGTCGTCGGCCGCGATCGCGACCGGATCCCGAACGATCACGTTCGAT
>JAYUBV010000080.1:0-2545 GCA_043740655.1 Pseudomonadota bacterium
CCCGGATTTGCACGAGCACGGTCCCCAAGGCGACGAATCCAATCCATAGCAACACCTCCGCGAGCACGAATCCGGCTCGCTGCGTTTGTTCATTCCGAAATCTCATACTGAAAACCTTTTCCTGTCTGAAGGAGCGTCACGCGCGCGTTTTGAAGCGGATGCCGTCCACCGAAAAACGGGGTAGAGGGGAATTTCGTCACCTCCCAGCCCACCGGCCCCTGGCAAACGGGGCAGCGTTTCGCCCGTAGTGCCGGCGTGATCGCCCGGCCGACCAACCCATTTTTTACCGATAAACGGCCCAGCTCCCACCTAGCGCGGGCGCCAGCTCCGAACCAGCGCAGTTGAACCTCTGCCCTAGCGCGCGCGTGGCGAGCCAGAATCGCACCCTCCCAAAACCGGTCCGCCGACAAGCAGACCGCCGCCTGCTGCGGAACCGGCGAGAGCTTGCAGAGGTGCCATGGGTGGTGGGCCGCATCCCAAGCCTTAAGCGCGGCGTTTTCCTTTTCTAGCCACCCGAGCCAGGCCCGATCCGCTTCACCGACAAGGATGGCTCCGTTGTCGAGAGCAATGCGGGTTTGTTCCCGCGAAAAGACTTGGGCGTAGATGAGGTGAGAATGCAGTGGTCCCAACAGAATGGGGATTAGCATCGCTATCCAATAGGAAAAAAACACCGTTCGGTAACCTCCATATGGTGCTTAGTCCCGCCCCGCCAGGGAAACGGAACGAAAGCGGGGTAACGGTGGTGAAGGCGGACCTCCGTGCCCCGCCCACTTTGCTCTTTTGGTTTGGGAATCGTCGCTTGAAATTCATTTCCTTTAAGGGCTCCCGCCATCAGAGATTCGACGAGAGTAGCCGCCCGCGGTTCTAACCGCGTTCGAGGCACGTACAGAACTCGTTCCCGAACTAGCCGACAGGCGGCGTGGTGAAAAATCGCGTGGAGCTGGACCCGCCGAAGCAGGTCCAACCCCATCCCGAGCAGCCAGATCACCAGGGGAATAGCGATCACGGCTTCTAAAATGACCTGCCCCCTCACTGTTTTCCGTCGCGTCACGGAGCGTCCTTCGCCCCATCCATGAAGTCATCCATGCCACGCGCGTGATAGGCAGATGACTCGACGTCGCTCACTTTGACTTTGCCCTTATTCTGCAACGCCTTCGAAATGTTGGCGTACTGCTCGCGCAAATTTTTCCCGACGGTGCTAACCACGGTGATGCTTGCAATAGCGATGAGGCAGACCAAGATCAGATATTCCATCAGCCCTTGGCCCCGGTTTCCCAGTTTTTTTGGTTTGATCACCCTTACTCTCCTTGGCCGCGAGAGCTGCGAGAGCCGTGCCGTGTTTTTCCGGTTATCGACGGTATAACGGCGCTGAAAGGTGGACGGCCAAGGAGTAAAACCGGTCATAAAGTACTGAATAGGCCAAAGATTTCATTGGCTCTTTGAAAGAAATTAGGTACATGCTTCTTTTTTACTTTAGGAGAAGTGACAACGATGGATGCTGACTACCGAGGCTGGCCTCACCTAATGTGTTCCGGCTTCGACTGCGACAAACGCGCGCTCATGTCGTTTGACGTCGTCTACTCCTTCTTGAAGCGTCTGCCCGACGTCGTGGGAATGCAACGCATGGGCCTCCCCATCGTTTACAAGGTGCGCCCGGAGGACCATCCGGATATCGGCGTCACCGGGACGGCCATCATTGCCACGTCGCATATCTCCATCCACACCTTCCCGAATGGACAAAAGGACGGGAAACCAAAGCCGCGCGGAGTTCAGCGCCGGGTCTTCAAGCCGTTCTTCACCTTTGATATCTACAGCTGCAAGGATTTTGATCCGGACCGCGTGTACGCCGAACTGAAGAAGTGCTTCAAGCCGAAGACTCTGGAGACAGCATTGGTCTATCGTCTTCGTGAAGACGAAGAGCTAATCGAAGTCGAAAACTACTAATTATTTCGAACTCTGTGTTACGCGTTCGACGTTTGCCGAGGACGCAGTGTGCTCTGGACGAGCTCGGTCAGGAAGTGCCGGGCGACCTGTTCGGAGGTGATCTTTTCCCCCAAAAACAGCCAGTTCACCTCGTCAAAAGCGCCGAACTGGGCTTCTAGAGTGGCCGTGGAAAGGTGAATCGGGTTTTCCACCGCTACCCGCTTGGTCTGCACCTGAATCACCCCGGGACGGCTCGATTCAAACTGCATGCGGGTAGTAAGCCGGGTCAAAGCGAACCCTTCTTTGGAATCCGAAATATTCTGAATTTGAATCTTAGTATCGACTGAAAGCATCTGACCATTAAACAACTTAGCCAGAGTCTCTAAGGCAGTCCGAAGCTCGCGGAGAAACTGAGCGCTCTCCAGCAGCAGAACTTCTTCCTTTACCTGATAGAGATCGAGCTGCGATCTCTCGCCGGCTTGCACGCCGCTTTCCTGCTCCGCTAGACGCTCCACCCACCGAAGGGAATGAACACTAATCTCCATGATGAGGCCTCGCCGAAACGGTGAAAAAAAGAGAACGCTCTTTGGCAGGGTCGGAAAGGGGCAAAAAGTGCCCCCCC
>JAYUBV010000081.1:0-2543 GCA_043740655.1 Pseudomonadota bacterium
AATTGAAGCAGGCGTTCTCCCCGACTAGTTACATCCAGCTTGCGGACTCGCCGATCCTGCACTTCTATTCGAAGGACGGAAACACCGTCGCGGGTAAGATCGTTCAGAATCCGGACGTGGAAAACCACCTCGCGCTCGAATTCGAATTCGAATTTTTGACTAAGGGTTTGTCGCTCTACGTCCCCGTCGTCCTTATCTCGCAGCACGTTCGCGGATTCGCCGGCAAGACGGGCACCTGGGGTCACAAGCTAATCACCTGGCCCGAATTGACCTACCCGGTCGCCAAGAACATCCGTTTGGGACTGGCCTTCCGCTCGGAAAGCATGATGAAGGCTGACCTGTCGGGCGCCAGCATCGAGCAGGGGTTCCGCAACGGTGTGACGCAGATGATTCTTAACGCGTCGTTGTAAGACGTTCGGTTACTAATCAAAACTTTTCGTCTCGGCCCCCCGGTTTTTGACCACGGGGGCCGATTTTTTTTTGCTATAATTGGAGTACCTATGAAAATCATCGTCACTCTCTCGGCTCTGGTTCTCATCGTCAGTCTTTGGGGTTGCTCGTCGAAACCGGCGGGTACGGTTTCCGAAAACTCCGCGACTGGTGAATGCGCCGGCATGGTGGGTCTGGTTCCTTCGGAGACCTCGGTAAACCGCAATGTCTCTTCTACGACTTGCGGCGAGGCTGCTAAGACCGTCGCCCCGGCATCAAACTAAAGCCAACCGCACCAAAAACCAAGGAACGTCGGGCCTCGGGCGAAATTATGTTCGTCGGCGGAACGGCGTGACCGGCTAAGATCCGCGCCGAGCGCCGCCCGATTACGGCTTGTCTCCCTCGCGCCCGCGCAGGCCCGGGGCGCCGTTTCGCCCACCATCGTGGATAGATTTCAAACGATCCATTCGCTGACTGCGTTCACCGGGCGGAAGTTTCATGAACTGCCGGAAGCGATCACGAACTCGTAGCTGCCGCTCGGGCGGAAGGCTGCGGAAAAGCTGAAAGCGTTGGACAACCCGCTGGCGTTCTTCGGTCGGTAGGCTGCGAAATTTATCGAAGTTTTGAAGAAGGGCCCGCTGGCGATCGTCGGGCAGGGCTTTCCACTTGTCGTAGTTGTCGCGCAGGCGACTTTTTTGAGCATCGCTTAACCGATCCCAGCGTTGCTGGACATCGTTTTGGCCCGTCCCGGTGGCGTGCGCCCGGGGGGCATCGGCCAAGAGCCCCAGCGCTAAAATGAAAAGGAACCGGGCCTTCATCTAATCCGTTCCAACAAAATTTTCCACTCCGCTTCGGTCAGCTCCGCAAAGTCGACGTTAGCGCTGAGCAGCTCAAGATCTTCAAGCAGCGTTGCCTGTTCGATTAGCTTCTCAAAAGGAATCGGGGGCCCGTCCCCCGCCCCCTCGGTTTTGGCACGCCGGTAATCGCCGACGTTCTTTACGATGAGCGCTAGCAGCAACACCGCGGCCACTTGGAATGCCCAACGTGGCAAAAACCCTCGGCGCGGGGCAAGCGGGCGCCCGGGACTTAGCCGCTTTTTCAAATGGTTTAAAAAGTTGCTCATACTAGGGCCGGAGCGTCTCGCGCTGGGTGAACTCTTGGATTGGCGAAAGAATAGGCGAAGGAGCGTCGGGTTGTCGAGGCGTTGGGCGTTCTCCGTCGGTGCGCAATGCGGGGAAAAGTGGCTACCGGTTTGCAACGTAGGTTAGCGAAATCTCCAATTTGTAGGCCGGAAGAGGTACGTGGTGAGGACGTTGAAGTTCAACGGGGTGTATTCCCGTAGTCTTGTTTTAGCTTATCTGCTTTTCCTTTTTTGCGGTACGCCCGCGGCGTCCGCCCAAGACGTTGCCGATGTTTCCGTGTCTTCGGTCGTTTTCTTTTGGAATGGTGATGAAGTCTCGACGTTGCACCCCACGGCGAATATCGCCGATGTGGTGGTGCGCTACCAGGCCCGGGGCATGCGTGTGGTGCAGGCCGTCGGGCTGCCCCCAGTCTTCTTTAAGCAGTTTGTCGCGCTAGATCGCAAGGCCCACCCCGAAGACTACAACGGCAAGCAGGTTTCGCTCGTCATTCACGGCCACGGCGCGCGGTTCTTGGTGCCCGTCGTCGATGTAAAAAAAGGCGGTCTTAGCCCGGTACAGGCGGGCTGGGCCCAGGTAGCCCCTCCTACCGACGCCGCCAACTCGCCGTCCATGGACCGCGTAAAGGACGAGGAGATCATCCTGGCCTTCATCGAGGGCATCGGGGACAAGGCTCGGGCCGAAGCGATTTCGAGCCCCTGTTTCTTCGGCCAGGAGTGCCTGGCGGTCAGTCTGAACGACACTCCGCTAGCCAACCGCGTAAGTCGGATTATCGTTCCCAAGCGTTCCGCGGGCGGGTCGCTGTCCTCCTTAATCCCGCTACCGACTCCGGAGGCGGTGTTCGCCCGGCTGTCCGAAATTTTGGTTCATGCGACCGACGCTAAATAGGGTAAAACTCCAGCCATGCTCAATTTCTTCAGACTGTGCAGCGTTCTCTGCGTTTTAAGCCCTTCCTTCGCGTTCGGTGAAGGGCCG
>JAYUBV010000082.1:0-2533 GCA_043740655.1 Pseudomonadota bacterium
CGGTTCTCCCAAAAAACCAAACTGGCGCTTCTCGGTATGATCCTCGATCAAATGCCTGACGTCGTCAGGGTTTATTTTTCTCGCTTCGCCCACCCGCCTAGCCTGGCCCATGGCGGCTTCCGGGCTGATGTGGGGATCGAGCCCGCTGCCCGAAGCAAAACGCAAGTCCCCAAGGGCTCCCTGAGCTTCGCGTTCCGCCACGGCCTTAACGAGGTCAGCCGCGTTGGGCGACAGATTGCTGGCGCCGCTATTGACGGCATCGAACTTAACTGCGGAAGGGCGGGGCCAAAAGTATTTTGGTTGCGCGAAGGCTTGGGCCTGGAGCGAGGACCCTACGGTCTTTCCGTTCACGGTAACGAGACTACCGCCCGCTTGGGCGGGAAAAATTAGCTTCGCCCCCAACGTTACCGCGAGGGGGTAAAGCACTCCGGTCAAAAGGGTCATTACCGCCAAGGTTCGCAAACTAATCAGAAAGTTCTTCATACCAACCCCACCATCACGATGAACAGATCGATCAATTTGATGCCGACGAAAGGCGCCACTAGTCCACCTAAACCGTAGCGCAACAGATTTCCTTGCAGAATTTGCGAAGCGCCCAGAGCGCGGTATTTCACCCCTTTCATCGCGAGCGGAATCAAGGCCACGATGATCAGGGCATTAAAGATCACCGCGCTCAGAACCGCGCTTTGCGGAGAGTGCAGGTGCATCAGGTTGAGTTTGGCGAGCGGTCCTTCGACGCCCCCCATCGCGTAGAGGCTGGCGAACATCGCCGGCAGAATCGCGAAGTACTTTGCCACATCGTTGGCGACACTAAAAGTCGTGAGTGAGCCGCGGGTCATGAGAAGTTGCTTCCCGGTCTCCACGATCTCGATGAGCTTGGTCGGGTTGCTATCGAGATCGACCATGTTGCCGGCCTCGCGCGCGGCCTGCGTGCCGGTGTTCATCGCGACCCCGACGTCTGCCTGGGCCAAAGCCGGCGCATCGTTGGTACCGTCACCGGTCATAGCGACCAGATGCCCCTTGGCTTGCTCATCGCGAATACGTTGCAGCTTGGATTCGGGAGTGGCCTCCGCCATGAAATCATCTACGCCGGCTTCCGCGGCAATGGCGGCGGCCGTCAGCGGATTGTCACCGGTGATCATGATCGTCTTGATGCCCATTTTGCGCAGCTCGGCGAAACGTTCACGGATGCCGCCCTTCACCACGTCCTTGAGGTAGATGGTCCCCTTTACCTGATTGCCGAGGGCCACGACGAGCGGAGTGCCCCCTTTATTGGCGATCATCGAAACGGTCTGGCTCACTTCCGGCGGAAACGTTCCGCCGAGGGCGATCACGTGGCGTTCGATGGCGTCCCGGGCTCCTTTGCGGACGCTAAGCGCGCCTTTATCGTCGGCTATGTCCACGCCGCTCATCCGCGTTTGGGCAGAGAACGGAACGAAGGTCATTTGCGCGGGCGGGTAGCTCTTGGCGCGCAGACTGAATTTATCCTTGGCGAGAATAACGATGGAGCGTCCTTCCGGTGTTTCGTCACTCAGCGACGCTAACTGTGAAAATTCCGCAAGGTCCTCGGGGCGCACACCGGGGGCCGGGAAAAAATCTGCGGCCATTCGATTGCCCAACGTGATGGTGCCCGTCTTATCGAGCAGAAGCACGTCGATATCGCCGGCCGCTTCGACCGCGCGTCCACTTACCGCGATCACATTCTTGCGAATGAGTCGGTCCATGCCACTGATGCCAATGGCGCTAAGCAGTCCGCCAATCGTGGTGGGGATAAGGCAGACGAGCAGGGCGACGAGCACGGGCACGCTGACGATCTGGCTCAAGTCCTGACCGGCGGCGCGGCTTGAGTAGTCGGCGAAGAATTTCAGCGCGACGACCGAAACTAGGAAGATGACCGTGAGTCCCGACAATAAAATGCTGAGGGCGATCTCGTTTGGGGTTTTTTGGCGTTTCGCCCCCTCGACGAGTGCAATCATGCGATCGAGAAAAGAGTTACCCGGCTCGGCGGTGATGAGCACGATGATCTTGTCGCTCAGTACTTTCGTACCGCCGGTGACGGCACTTCGATCGCCGCCGCTTTCACGGATTACCGGCGCGGATTCGCCGGTGATGGCCGACTCGTCGACCGTGGCGATGCCTTCGACGACTTCACCGTCGAGGGGAATCACGTCGCCCACTTCGCAAACCACCCGGTCCCCCTTTCTTAGGGCTTCCGCCGCGACCGCCTCTTCCTTTCCGCCCCGGAGCAGGCGCGCGGGCGTTTGGGTTCGGGCCCGGCGCAATGAATCGGCCTGGGCCTTGCCGCGCCCCTCGGCCAGCGCTTCGGAAAAATTGGCGAAAAGCACCGTGAACCAAAGCCAGAGTGAAATCTGAACTTCGAACCCGGAGACCCCGTGCCCCAGGGCGGCCCCCTTGACGATAAGGAATGTGGTTAAAGCCGCCCCAATCAGTGTGATGAACATCACGGGATTTTTGTACTGCAGGCGCGGGTCTAGTTTCCTAAAGGCTTCAAGAATCGTTTGTTTAGACATAA
>JAYUBV010000083.1:0-2531 GCA_043740655.1 Pseudomonadota bacterium
CCACGAAAGGCGACGCCATTAGGATCTTGGCCCCCTTCGGCGGACGGAAGCGGGTCTTCGTGTTGCACATGAAGCCTTTTTCCAGCTGCGGATAGCCATCGTAGATCCCTTCCGCGGAAAGGTTCTGGTACTCCATGCCCGAAAGTTTGCGATCGTCGGACCCACTCCACTCTTTCTCTAGACCATCGGGCGGCGTTCCGGCTTCGATCCACTCGAGTTCAAGTTCGGCCGTCGCATCCGCAGAACGTGAGTAGAGCACCACTTTCGACTTGCCGGTCTTGGGCGGCATCGCCGCCGAGTTACGGTAGGTAAGGTGAAAGGAGGCGGCCCGCCTGCGCGAATCTGGATTCGTCATGCCGAAATACTTCTCTAGATCCTTTACCGCGTCCATCGCCGGCACGCCGTCGATCGACACGAGCACATCGCCTCGTTTAAACGGGAAGGCAATGGGCGGCAGCATCGACGTTTCGATGACGACCTCCTTGCCAACGATGTCGGTCACGAAGCCCAGCGTGGATTTATGGTCCGTCTTTACGCTGGATTTAAAGTGGCCATCCTGAAACTCGGCGACCATCTGATTAAGCAAGTAGTAGAAGTCCTGATTGGAAAGCTTCTCCGCCCGTTCCTGATAACGTTCGACTAGCTCCGGCAAACGCAGATCGATCTGCTGCCGCTTTAGGTTAAGTGGAGCGTACTGACTTTTGACCAGTGACGCCAATTGTTGAATGTCTGCGTTTTTTTCGGCAACGGTCAACGGACGCGCAAGCGCCACCGACGTCACCAAGACAAGAGCCAAGCCGAGCTTCTGCATACTTCCCCCCCAAGAGAATTGGCTGATTAGATTGTGGATCTCGAATATCGAACGAATGCGTTCCCCTAAATCCCAATCTTTTCGCGGGGGCATTTGTCGAGAACGTTGGTTAACGCGCGTCAGGTGAGTCATCGCTGAATCGCTGATATTCGATACAAGTTAAGCACTTGCCTAAAGGGGAAGTGTGCTGCTAGCTTGTGCGGATTCTTAGGGAACAAAAAGGAGCCAGCGGCATGTCAGTTGAAGAAAAAGTTAAGAATATCATCGTTGAACAGCTCGGAGTGGACACGGAAGCGGTCACTGCGGAAGCCTCGTTCATTGACGATCTGGGCGCCGATTCGCTCGACATCGTTGAACTCGTGATGACGATGGAAGAAGAGTTTGACCTCGAGATTCCCGACGAAGACGCGGAAAAGATCAAAACCGTGAATGACGTCGTGAATTACATCAAAGCTAAGGTGAACTAATTTCCATGAGGCGCGTCGTCGTCACAGCCATTGGGGCGATTAGTCCTGTTGGGTTTTCCGCGAAGGAAAACTGGGACTCCTTGATGCACGGCAAATCGGGAATTCGAAAGATTTCCCTGTTCGACGCTTCTCCGTTCACCGCGCAGATTGCGGGTGAAATCACCGCTTTTAAACCTGAGCCCATCCTCTCGACTAAAGATACGAAGAAGATGGATCGTTTCATCCAGTTCACCATGGTAGCTGGCCATGAGGCGATTACGACATCGGGGCTCGACTTTACGAAGTTGGACGCCACGCGGATCGGATCGATCGTGGGCGTCGGCATCGGTGGTCTCTCCGAGATTCAAGCTCAGTACAAAGAGTTTTTGGAAAAAGGGGCGAGACGCATCTCGCCGTTTTTTATTCCTATGGTTATCGGAAATCTTGCCGCCGGCCAGCTCTCGCTGAAGTACGGCCTGAAAGGGCCTAACTACTGCACTACGTCCGCCTGTTCTTCTAGCGCCCACGCCATTGGAGAAAGCTTCCGTCTGATTCAGAATGGTATGCAGGATGTAATGGTTGCCGGCGGAGCGGAATCGGTCGTTTGCGAACTGGCCATCGGCGGCTTCTGCGCGATGCGCGCGCTATCGCAACGGAACGATGAGCCGACCAAAGCCTCCCGTCCGTTCGATCGTGGCCGTGATGGTTTCGTGCTTTCCGAGGGCGCCGCCGTTCTCATTCTCGAAGAGCTCGAGCACGCAAAAAAGCGTGGCGCTAAGATTCTCGCCGAAGTGATGGGCTACGGCACCAACTCCGATGCCTACCATATGACATCCCCGAGTCCGGGAGGCGAAGGCGCCGCTCGCTGTATGGAGCTTACCTTTGCCGATGCTAAGATGAGTCCGTCGCAGGTCGGCTACGTCAACGCGCACGGTACCTCGACGCCGCAAGGGGACATTGAAGAGACCCGCGCCGTGAAACGTGTCTTCCAAGATCACGCAAAGAGGATTGCCGTCAGCTCGACCAAGTCGATGACGGGGCATCTACTCGGGGCTGCCGGCGCTTTGGAGGCTATGTACTGCGTGCAGGCGCTGCAGAACCAGGTTTGCCCGCCGACGATCAATCTCGACGATCCGGACCCGGAGTGCGATCTGGACTACGTCGCGCACGAACCGCAGCCGCGTAAGATCGAAGCCGCTCTGAGCAACTCATTTGGTTTCGGCGGCACCAACGCCAGCCTGATTTTCAAGAAATTCTAACAATGCAAAAAAAAG
>JAYUBV010000084.1:0-2523 GCA_043740655.1 Pseudomonadota bacterium
TTGGCTTGGTCGTGGCGGACGCCGGAGCTGCCCTTTCCGAAAAAGCGGTGGCTTTTATCCACGCCAAAGAAAAGAAACCTGAGGTGGTGACCGAAACGCGGCGAGCGGTGGCAAAGGCCGGCGGTAAAAAGCGTTCGTGGGTTGCCAGCAAGACCAACTGATTCCATCATGGGGCCATGATCGAATGGCTCACCTTTACTAGTCCAAAAGCACTCGTCGGATTTCCCATGGGAGATCCCACCGAACGGCATTTTCCCATTTATCTTCCGCCCGGCTTCGACGCCGCGGCAAAAACTCAATACCCGGTCGTTTATTTTCTCGCCGGGTTTTCGGGACGCGCTTCCCTTTACCTCGCCGACAACTCCGCATTTGAAATCGCCCTCCCCACGCGTTGGGATCGGGCGATTACCTCCGGCAAACTGAAACCGTTTATCGGCGTATTTCCCGACGGAACTTCCAAACTCGGCTGCAGCCAGTACGTGAACTCGCCGGCCTTCGGCAATTACATGGACTATCTGTGCGACGAGCTGGTGCCGTGGATCGAAAGCAAATTTCCGGTCAGCCATGACCCCAAGCGCCGCGTGCTTACCGGCCACTCTAGCGGAGGCTTTGGCGCGCTCATCACCGCGATGATCCGTCCGGACGTGTTCAAAACGATCCTAAGTTCCGCCGGCGACGGTTTCTACGAAATCTCGCTGATGAAAAACATCAAGGACGCCGTTACCGAAATCGAGAAATGCAAAGGTGTTGAGGGGTTTATCAAAGATTTTCTTTCGCTGCCGACCTACGGCAACGTATCGCCGACCAAATTTGAAACCATGCTCACGTTGGCGATGGCTCCCTGCTACGCCCCCAATCTGGACAATGCTCCCCTGTACGGCGATCCATTCTTTGATTTGGAAACCGGGGAAATTTTGTACGACGTGTGGAAACGGTACCTGGAGTGGGACCCCGTCCGCATGGTGGACAAGTACGCCGCCAATTTAAAAAAGATGGACTACCTGTGGCTCGAAGCCGGGCGCGACGATGAACACGGCCTACACCTGGCACACCGTCAGGTGGCTCGGGGCTTGAAAAAACACGGGGTGCCGCATGAAGTCATCGAGTACCCGGGCAAACACGGCGGCCACCACTGGCGCTACGAAGACCGCCTGGTCCGCGTGCTGAATAAGCTAGGCTAAGCCGCACCGCCCTCTCAACCATTCCAGGTATTTAGCCGATACGTCTAGGCTATGATCCGCCGGCTCACCATTTTATCGCTCGCATTCCTTTTGCTGTCGAGCTTTGCCCGCGCGAGCGAGCCCGACTGCCTCATCTCGGCCGCTACACTTTCCGGTCATAAATTTACGAACGGCGAGCTGCTGACCGCGCTCTTTGGACTTCAGTCCGGCTCGCGCGCCGAAACGTTTCATCCGCAACTCATTCTCGAATTAAAGCGCCTGGGCGGAAACGCACGCATACGTCCACCGTTCACCCCACCCCAGTTCGTCGCCATCCTAGAAGAGTTTCGCCGGCAGGTGGGCCCTCAAGACTTTGCGAAGCTTGTCGGCGAACTCGCCAGGCCGCTCACGGAAACGGCCCTTACCACGCTCTCCCAATACCGCGCCACTAAAGCGCAGGCCGTGGCGGAGGATCTACGGGACATGAACCGCGGCTTCGGTTACCGGCTGCTACCCAGGGATGACATCGCGTTCACCGATCCCTTATACGTGGCGCGGATGCTGGCCTCGCTCAACGCTAATGCCCCCGGCTATCCGGGATCGAACGTGGATGGAGTCGAATCTCTTTTTGAAAATGCCTGGTCGCGCCTGGCCCCCAACACCAACGTGATCGATTTCACCATCACCGGCTCCGATGCCGTCAACGATCTGCCGACGCACCTGTTGAAAATCGCCAAGCGGCGCCATCCGAAGGCAGTTTCGGTGGAGCTACTCACTTTCGAGGGGATGTGGGTCGGTACCAAAGGGCTCGCGCGGGAGCTGCAGAGTGAGAGTTTCCGCGGCACCATCCACTTGGGTGGTCAGTCCGAGATGAAAAACATGAAAGGGCTGCCCTCCCCCGTGACCTACTCGTTGAACCCGAGTCCGGAAGAGATCGCCCGCCTGGAGCCCATCGAAGAGGCGGTGTTGAAGGAGATGCAAATGCGCTTTGACAAGGCGCCGGACCATCGCCCGATCGGCGGCGTGCTGATCGAGCCCATCCTCGGCGCGGGCGGCGTCCTGTTTTACCGGCGTGAATTTTTGCAGGCCGTGAGGGACCTGTGCAACCGCAATCAGGTGCCCGTAGTCGCGGACGAAATTTTGACCGGCGGAGGGCGTACTGGAAAATTTTTTGCCTACGAACACTACTCCGGCTTCCACCCGGATTTCCTGCTCTTCGGCAAAGGCTTGATCACGTCGGGAGTCGCCACCGTCAAAGGCTACGGCAACCTCGGCATTCATAAGGATTTTTACCCCAGCTACGGCACGACCATCCGACACCAGCCTGAGACGCTGCTGAAGGCGGCCCAGGTACTGAACCGCA
>JAYUBV010000085.1:0-8366 GCA_043740655.1 Pseudomonadota bacterium
CGTTCCCGACAACGTCGCGCCGCTCCCGGTGCTACCGGACAAAAAAGTCGACGTGCAGCCCGGCGCGGCGGGTAAGGGCTCGGTGTCGATGTTATCGGAGCCGCACCCGATTAAGGGCGCGGCGGTCGACGATAAAGTGCAAATGCTGGGCACCGAGGTCGTCAGTTCTCAATCGAGACCAGTTCCGCCCGGGCGTTAATCATTGTCGTTCACCACGAGCGGAACGCGGCTCGGAGTGCGGAAGACCGATACGCAGCGCACGCACGCGTAAGCCACCGCCACGAAGCTTAGACCGCGGTGCATGTAGTAGGCGGTCATGTCGATTGGCGCGTAGTTGAAGAGCGTCGGAAACGGACCCATCAAATCGTTCACCACAAAAATCGGCGGGAATAGCCCCACGAAGAGTCCCAACGTCAGCACCAGCGGCGACCGTTCTTTTTCGAACAGCAGTACCTGCGTGAAGATCGGCACGAAGAGAAACAAAGTCGTTTCAATGTAGTCGATAGAGACCTTGAAGTGGCCTAGGTAATGGGCGAACGAAATCACCGGCAGGAACAGTAACGTGCTCACGGCGATGACCCGCGCCGGCCCCTGAAAAAGCTCGCTGCCCTCGCTGTAAAGCCAGTGCACCGTGGGAAAAACGAGCAGGAAAAAGGTGCCAAATAGCGATATCGCCGCCAACGCTAGCAAGTGGGTGCCGGCGCGGCCCGAAAACGACCGTTCCCCAAGGCTAAAGCTCGCCACCCCGGCCCAGTTCGCCAGCGGCAAGAAAGCCCAAGTGAGGGCGGTAACGGCGGCGGTGAGGCCGGCCGCATTCCGGGTGGAGCGATTCTCGTCTAGCGCGTCGAAGTTTTCCATGACGGAAATTATACCCCAAGCTAACTTACCGCGATGTCGTTCTTAAGCCCCACCCCCGATGCGCTATTTACCGAAGGGCGAAAGGGCGATCCGCGTCTCGGCGCCTGGGTAAAGCCGCGGTCCAAGGGGCTGCCGCCTCCCGACGCCTTTAAAAAGAAGAAAGAGATCCTTATCGTGTACGGCGCCGCCGACGATGAAGGGGTCCACCGCAACCGTGGTCGCCGGGGCGCCCAGGGTGGTCCAAACGGGATTAGGAGCCACTTTTATAAGCTGACCCCTCCCATGGACGTGGAGTGGGAAAACAAGATTGAGCTCTGGGACTTCGGCAATTTGATTCCGGCCGGAGACATCACGGTGACGCACGATCGCGCCGAAGAGGCGGCGCGCGCCATTTCGGCCGCCGGCGCCACCCTCATCGCCCTCGGGGGCGGCCACGATTTTTGCGCGCCCCACGTTAAAGGATTTTTGGAAGGACAGCTTGAGCGGAAGAAGCGGAAACCGACCTTCGCCCTGCTCAACGTAGACCCCCATCTCGACATGCGCCCGATGGAGGACAATGGCCCGCACAGCGGCACGCCGTTCCGTCAGCTGCTGGAAGGCGGTTCGGTGAAAGGGCGCAATATGGTGGCCTTCGGCACCCGGGCCAACCGCAACGCCCGCGAGCACTTCGCTTACGCCAAGGCGCAGAAGGTGAAGGTCCTTCCTTGGGAAAAATTGGCCGCGTCAAAAAAAGGGCTCGTGGCGGAGTTTGGTCTGGCGCTGACGGCCTTGTCGCGCCAAGCCGACATCCTCGGCGTTACTATCGATCTGGATTCGTGCTGCGAGGCCGAGGGAACCAGCGCCGCACCGGTGTTGGGCTTCCGCACCTGGGAACTTTGTCAGATGGCATTGCTTGCCGGAAAAAATAAAAAGGTCCGCTTCTTTGAGCTGGCCGAGGCAGCGCCGTCGCTTGATTTCAATGAGCGGATTGCGCGTGTGGGGGCCGAAGTCCTCTACTTTTTTCTGCTCGGCCGCGCCGAGTAAATTCAACGCAACAAATATCGTGCTTTTAGCCGCAACGCCTAGGCCGGAGAGCCGTGCTAGCGCAACGCTTTCAGTAATCGTAAAAAACTAACGTGATCTTAAAAAAGGGAAAAAAGCGGGAAAACGGGTACTAACGAAGTTATCCACAGGCTGAGGATAACTTTCTTAAAGTACTGAATATGCAATCGAATGAGTTCGATATCGCCCGATCCGTACGGAGAAGGACTCTCGCGGTTTGGCGAGGTGTCATTCGGTGCAAATACATACGGTTACCGCTGTGGACCCAGCGGTGGATAGATTTTCGGAAAAAGTCGATTTGGGTTTTTGCCAGCGGATCCACATCTTCCTATAAACGACACTTTGGCATTCATGCATCAACTCGATTGGAACCTAGCTATCGGGCAACTTAAGGAGGTCCTACCTCCTACCCAGTTTCAAAACTGGGTGAAGCCCGTATTATTTCTTCGCCGTGGCGAAAAGAGCGTGGTCCTAGGTGTGCCTTCTCGGTTCCACGAGGAGTGGGTGCGTGTGCACTACGGTCGGCAGATCACCGATGCGTTGAAGAAGCAGACGGGCGCCGACCTGCAGCTCGAGTTCGAGCTAATCGAAGAAGAGAATCTGAAAGCGGCCGAGGTGGTCGTTCCGACTGCCCGCCCCGCGCTGCGCATTGTAGGCGGCACCGCCGCCGTTCCTCCGCCGGCAAAGCAGGAACTGTCCGAAGCCGACTACCGTCCCGCGTTCGACCTCGACCCGGGGCTTCCCAACATCGGCACTCCGTTTATGGAGATGGGTTTCAACCGGATGGCGCTAGAGTTTAGCCGCCACTTTTCCAAGATTGGAAAGCTCTCCTTTCCCTGTCTGACCGTCGTAGGTTGCGTGGGCATGGGTAAGACGCACCTGCTCGCCGAAATCGGCCTAATGTTTCAAAACTCGCACCCGTCTGCCCGCGTGCGCTACGTCAGCGCCGAGTGTTTCGGCGGCGAATACGTGCGGGCGCTCAAATCGCAGTCGCTGCCCGACTTCAAATGGAAGTACGCCCAGCTCGATTGCCTCCTCTTCGACGACCTGCACCTGTTCTCCGGACCTAAATTCCAAGAAGCCCTGCTCTTTATCTACAACGAGATCACCAACCGTGGCGGACGCGTGGCCTTTGGCACGGCGCTGCCTATACACCGGCTGAAAGACATTATTGAGCCGCTGCGTTCGCGTTTGCAGTCCTCGATGATGGCCGAGATTCGTCTGCCCAATTACGAAGAGCGGGTCGAGCTTCTCGGACGCGCCTGCGAACAGAACCGCATTCCGGTAGAAGGCACCGTACTGCGCCGCCTGGCGGGCCAGGGGCAGCGCGACGTGCGGGAGCTAATCGGCACGCTGCTTCAATTGCACCTGAAGTCGACTATCTCGCAGCAGTCGCTGGACGAGTCGTTTGAGGTTCACGAACGCGAGCAGATCGAACAGCCGGCCAAGGACCCCATCACGCTGAACGAGATCGTAGCACTGGTGGAGCACAATTTTGCCGTATCGCGCACCGAACTCTGCTCCAAAACCCGCAAAGGGGGGCCGACGTGGGCGCGTCAGGTCGCGATGTACCTCGCCCGGACCTACACAAAGCTTCCGCTCGAAGAGATTGGCGCGCACTTTGGCCGCGATCACGCCACCGTCGTGCACTCCTTCCAGAAGGTTAACGACGCCGTCGAAAGCCATCCGCAGAAGCGCTATCAGGTTGAGTTCCTAAAGAAAAAGTTGCAGGCCCGCTCGCCACGCAGTAATTCAGAGCACGCATGCCCGACACTAGCCTCTACCGAGTTATTCTAGCCCTCCACGTCATTGCCGTCATGTCCTGGATGGCGGGCATCCTTTATCTGTTTCGTCTGTTCGTTTACCACGCGACGGAAACCGAAAAGGTCGTGCGGGATCGTTTCGAGTTCATGGAGCGCCGGCTGCACACGATCATCGTTCACCCCGCGATGGGAATCTCGCTGATCCTTGGCCTCACGATGATCTCCCTAAACGCCAACCTTTTGAAACAGCCGTGGATGCACGGCAAGTTACTGCTGGTGGTGGGCATGATCGTGATGTCGATCTGGGCCGGAAAAATTCGCCGCGAGCTTGCCGCCGGAGTTTCCCGCTTTTCCGATCGCAACTTTCGTCTCCTGAACGAGGTACCGACGCTACTCATGATCGGGATCGTGTTTCTGGTGATCTTGAAGCCCTGGACGCGGTAACTTTTGGAAACCAATATCCACAACCAAGCCTTGCACTTTGCGGAAACCGATTGGAAGAAGGACATCCCCACGGTGTCGCAGCTCACGCGTCGGGTTCGCGGCCATCTGGAATCGGCCTTCACCGAGGTGTGGGTGCGCGGTGAGATCAGCAATTTTCGTAAACCGACGTCGGGCCACGCTTACTTAGTTTTGAAAGACGCCACCGCCCAGCTCCGCACGGTGATATTCCGTCCGGTGATGGGCAAGCTGCGCTTCGCGCTTGAAGATGGCATGGAAGTTTTGGTGCGCGGTCGCCTCTCCGTTTACGAAGCCCGCGGCGAGTACCAACTGATTGGTGATCACGTGGAGCCCGTAGGGCAAGGGGCGTTGCAGCTCGCATTCGAGCAGCTTAAGGCGCGGCTTTTGGCGGAAGGGCTTTTCGAAGCCGCGCATAAAAAGCCGATTCCCGCGCTTCCCCGGCGCATCGGCATCGTTACCTCCCCCACCGGGGCCGCCGTACGCGACATTCTCAAAGTGTTGAATCGCCGTTTTTCCAACCTCGATATCATCGTCTTTCCCGCCAGCGTTCAGGGCGACAAGGCGGCGGGAGAAATCGCCGCCGCGATCGAGCGCGCCCACCTGTGGAGCGAGCAAAACCCCACGCGCGCACTCGAGGTGTTGATCGTGGGACGCGGGGGCGGATCGTTCGAAGATTTGTGGTGCTTCAACGAAGAGCTCGTTGCTCGCGCGTTGTTCCGCTCGACCATTCCGACCATCTCGGCGGTAGGGCACGAAGTGGACGTGACCATCGCGGACTTCGTGGCGGACCTACGGGCCCCTACGCCGTCGGCCGCGGCCGAAATGGTCGTGCCGAACAAGGCCGACGTGCTAGCTATGATCGATCAGCTGGAGGGGCGGCTCGAGCGCTCGTTGGTGCGTCGGTTGGAACAGATTCGATTGCACTTGGGCCATTTGACGAATCGTCTCGTCGATCCGCGCGAACGGATTCGGCGCTTGCGCGAGCAGCTGGTTCAGACCGAACGCAGGCTCGGACTCGCGATGCGCTACGTGATTGAAAACCGCCGTAAGCGGTTCGAACGGGCCGCCAATTTGCTGCACGCGCTGTCGCCGCTGGCGGTGCTGGGGCGCGGCTACTCACTCACCCAAAAAGTAAATGGTGACTTCGTGCGCCGTTTTGACGAAGTGGACACCGGGGACCATCTCATCACCCGCGTGGAGCACGGCACCATCCAATCGACCGTTTCGGGCACGACCGCGGCAGCACAGCGCGTCTAGCGGTGAGAGATCGGCACCCCGTTTAACCAAATCCTCCGAAACCGGGTACAATAAAGTTAGTCCAAAAATCCCCCCTCACCCATCCGAGCCCAATACTTTATGGCGGTCACGTCGATTCCCGATGCGCATTTTGCGTCCCTATCTAAGCTCGAGGCTGGGTATTGGTGGTTTTTGGCCCGCGTGAACTGGGCCCGCCGTCTGGTGGCGCCTTGGAAAAATAAGCAGGGCGACCGGATCGTATACGCCGATCTCGGCTGCGGCACCGGAGGTTTTGCGCGATCGCTCGACGAGTCGTTTTCATTTTCCAAAGTGATGCTCGTCGACTCCGATCCCAATGCCCTTAAGCGTATCGATTTTCCGAAAGCACGAGTCGTGGCGGCGGATCTTGCCCCCGCGCTGCAGCTGCCCGAGCGGCCCAATCTCATCACCATGATGGACGTGATCGAGCACGTTCCCGATGACCAGGCGCTCGTGCACACCGCCGCGGGTCTGCTACCACCGGGCGGCCTGCTCGTCATCAGCGTGCCCGCCCACCCCGTTCTTTTCTCCTCGTGGGACACGATGCTGGGCCACCAGCGGCGCTACACGCGCCGGCAGCTCGTCGCGGTGATGGAGCAGGCGGGCTTAAGGGTGCGATCCGTACGCGCCATGTGGTCGTTCCTTTTTTTGCCGGCCTTCATCCGTAAGTTTGAAAATCGCACGGCGGAAAACATGGAGTTCCCGCCGGTCTCGCCGTGGATGAATGCCCTGCTCGTTCAGTTTTCAAATTTGGAATGGAGCCTGCCCCCGTTTCTGCGGCTCCCGTTCGGAACCTCGTGGATCATTGCCGCGGAGAAAATATGACGAAACGTCCTACGCTCGAAATCATCCTTCCCGTCTACAACGAGCAAGCGGTGCTTTCGCCGCTCATCAATGAACTGGACCAAGTCACCGAATCGCTGCGCCGCTCGATGGAGGTCGGTTACCTCTTCATCAACGACGGATCCTCCGACGAAACGCCGGAGTTTTTACAAGTGCTAGCCAGCAAACGCGACGATGTTCGCGTGGTGAACCTACTCCACAATTTCGGTCACTCGGCGGCGCTGCAGGCGGGCCTCGATCATTTCGAAGGCGACGTCTGTGTGCTGATGGACGCCGATCTTCAAGACAGCCCGGCGGTTCTACCCGAGCTGATCGAGAAGTGGAAAAAGGGCGCCCGCACGGTCGTGGTGGAGCGAGGCGCGCGCGGCGAAGCGAATGGCTGGATGTTCAAACTTTTCTACCGGGTCTACCACGGTCTGGCGCAGCGAATGCCGCCCATCGATTTTGGCACCTTCTGTTTGCTCGACCGCACGACGGTAGAACGGCTACGTAAACTTTCGGAGCAGAGCCGTTACTTTCCGGGGCTGGTCGCCTACGCCTCGGGCCCGCTCGAGTCGGTGAAGGCGGCCCGCCGGCCCCGCGGCGGCGGCAGCTCGCGCGTCGGTTTCGGTGGGCTCGTGCAGCTAGCCATCACCGCGTGCTTAAGCTTCTCCCACGTGCCCATTCGCCTCGTGTCGATGCTGGGGTTGATGTCGAGTTTCATCGCCATCACCGCGGGCCTTTCTATCGTCGGGATCAAAGTGTTCACCGCCCGCGCCATTCCCGGCTGGGCGTCGATGATGACCGCCATCGCCTTGTCGAGCGGCATTCAGCTGCTCTGCCTGGGACTGATGGGCGAGTACCTCTCCCGCATCTTCCAGGAAGTAAAATCGCGCCCACTCTACTTCGTCGGCAGCGTGCAGGAAAAATCCGCGCAGAAGAAGAAAAAAGTCGCTTAATCTCGAGGGGTGCGTAACGGCCGCGCGCCTCCCTTAAATCCATAAGAAAATTCGATGCCGTGATTAGAACTACGAATTTCCCTTCGACGTGCTTGATGCGGCAGGCTGTTTTTAAGGGAGACTCATGATGAAAAAACTACTGTTCGCTCTAATTGTCCCGGCGGCCCTGTTCGCCACAACTCCAGAATTTGTGTGTGTCACCAATACACCGAAGACGGATATCCACGTTCAATTCAATTTCAACGAGCCGATGCTCGGAGGAAGCCTAACGACGCGCGCCCAGGTACAGATCTACAGCGTGGCCCCCGCGGAGAAGCACTGCGCGGTTTTCACGATCTCGCGGATGTATAAACGGATCGGCTACGTGCAGACGTACAAGGGTCAGCTACCCAATGGCGCTAAGATCTCGATCACCGAGGACTCGTTCCAAAATGAAGGGCCCGCCCATTTCGTATACGGCACGTACGAAGCGAACGGCGTCAAAGGCGTACCTTTAACCTGCACAAAATCGAACTAACCACTTCCACCGCACGGGGCGCCGATCGCGGCCCCCGTTTGTTCGGACCCGGTTTCACATGCCGGGGGTGCGCCTCGGCGCCAAAGACTGAGAGCATCCGGCTATTGCCAGCGATATCGACAGGCTGCGGCTCTGCTCGTCGTTTTAGGTTGTGGAAAACCAGCCTGGCGTTGTTGAATTCGCCGACGAGATGCGCCGGAGAAGTGCGTCAGCTTCCTATTTTCGATACGCCAGTATAAATACGTCCTGAAAACTGTGCGGGTCGCATGAATAACCCGAGAGCTGATACCCAAATCCTTCGTGTTCTAGAAGTCTTAGAAAAACCCCTAGATTGTCCTGATTCGGTAAGATGTGATGATGATACTCAATGCCCATCATTTTAACGAGTGACAGCTTCTTGCTCGTCGACAGTTCCTTAAGTACGGAGTGCTCAGCTCCCTCGACGTCAAGTTTGAGGTAATCAACTTCGCAATCCAGATAATTTGAAAGTAAGTCGCCCTGGACCTTTACGCACTGTTTGGGCATTCGCTCTCGAATCGTACTCATAACGAGCGCACCAGGAAGATCGGGGTCATAGAAGAAATCAATACTCTTTCGTTCGTTCGAAAGCGCGACCTCGTGCACGAATACATCGTTAAGCATATTGAGCGCGACATTCGCCTTCAGGCA
>JAYUBV010000086.1:0-2516 GCA_043740655.1 Pseudomonadota bacterium
CGGGGTGTTTGAAGCATTTTTGCTCCAAACACCCCGCCAATGCTGGAGTTTCGGTTTTATCGACATTTTCGCGGTTGGCCTCGACGAATAAGATTCCCAAGTAGGTGCACAGCAGCAGGATGATGAAAATGGGGATGATTTTGAGCCCCTTCATTTCGAACTCCTAGTTTCCAAAAATTCTTCGAACGTTTTACGAATCAAATCGTAGCTGGCGGTTAAATGGTGGGGCATCGACTTGGTGTCGGCCAGTACCGGCATGAAGTTCGTGTCTCCTAGCCAGCGCGGTACCACGTGCAGATGCAGGTGATCGCGAATTCCGGCTCCGGCGGCGGCGCCGAGGTTCATCCCGGTGTTGTAGCCCTGCGGCCCGTAGGCTTTGGCCAAAACTTTCATCGCGGTCTGCGCGATTGTATTCATTTCCAGTAACTCATCGCCGGATAACGAAGTGAAATCATTCGTGTGGCGCAAGGGCACGATCATCACGTGACCATTGTTGTAGGGGTACTTATTTAAGATCACGAAGGTGTGTTTCTGGCGGAGCACGATTAGATTTTTATCGTCCTGCTTTTCTTTCAGCAGTTCGCAAAAAATGCAGACATCCGTCGGAGTTTTGATGGCATCCCCTTCCAGGAAAACCATTCTCCAGGGGGCCCATAATACTCGGCGCTCTTCCATGTTATCTCTTCGGAAAGAAATGAGTTTTTCTACAGAACATAAATCGGATTGTAGAGCACGTAGGGGACGACTCCGCGGAGGAAAACGCCCAAACGCGTGCCCATGCGCGCCCACACTTCAACCCGGTAGGTTCCGGGGCGATCCAGCGTGGCGACTAACGGACGCGCCGCGTCTGAGTTCTCGCTGACGAGCTCGCCGTTGCGGTAAAGCCGGATGACCGTCTCGAAGGGGAAGTCGGAAGGAATTTCAACCGTAGACGTGCACTTGCCGCCTACAACGGGGGCCGTCAGCCGACTGCCCGAGCGCCCTTTGCCGGCGCCGCACTCGACCCGCCAGTCGTTACCCGCGAAGGGGCCCACGGGGCGCAACAGCATGGCCCCTCTGCCTTGACGTATGCCGTCGTACAGCGAGGTTTTGCGCGCGACGAGATCCCCGCTCGGAACCTCGCCGAACACAACGTTGGTCCCCATCATGAAACTCTCGCGGTACCCCGGCCACTTCACCTTGAGCCGACTTCCGAGCGGCAACACGCCGTGCGCATCCGATCCGAGCAGACCGAAGCGGCCGGTGGACAACGTGTTCATCGTGTCCCACGCCTTGCGATCCTTCTCCGGAAAATTGAGGATGCGCAAAATACCGACGTAATTTTGAAAGGGGTAGATCGCCGCACTTAATAAAAACGCCAGCGGCGATTCGTCTAGGTGCGATCGCCAGAGCACGTCCAAGTTTAACGGCTCGGTGCCGTCCGCAAATTTTTCGAGTCGCGTCCACGGGGACTTGGGGTGATTGGGGTGGGCGGTGACGGTGAACATTCCCACGTGGCTATCGCCGAGGTAATGCTTCCAGCAGCGTTCCTTTAGCTGCGCATCCGTCGGCAGATTGGTTTCTGCCGGGGGCAAAAAGCAGAGCAGGTGACCGGCCGGAGTCGACATTTCCGCTTCGACGTAAACGTCGGTGTGGCCGACCGTCTTTTCTCCTTCTTCGCGACGGCCGCGGAAGGTGTCGTGATCGGTAACGATGGCAAAGTCCAGCCCCAGCTCATGGGCGGCGCTGCCTATCTCTTCTAGCGATCCCGCGCCATTGGAGTGGCTGGAGTGGATGTGAATTACCCCTTCGCGAAACGGCACGCGGACGGACCCCTTTTCGGCGCGCGGGCGGGGAAAGAGCGAATACAGCTCCACGAGACAGACGATGAGAAAAAGGCTTAAGAGAAAACTTCCGAACGCACTACGTGGTTTCAAGGCGTGCCCTCGTTCGGCCGGGACATTTTAATGACCGCCATTTTGCCGATGACTTTATCGCGGACCAAATACGGAAATTCTCGGATCGTTTCACGCTTGGGAAAGCAGTTGAGCACGTCTGGAATTTCGTCATTCTCAATCACGACCATCGCCCCTTTGCCGTCGCACGGGGCCGGGGCCTCCGTCGTGTAGTGGCTAGGGCGGCCGTAGGGGACGATCTGCTGCGCCGGCACCTTGTTGAAACGCAGGTAGCTAACCCACTGGTATCGGCCGGTGAGCACGGGCAACGCGCTGGCGTCGGCCGGGGTCTGCGTTCGGATCGTCGTCGCAATTTCTTTGGCGAGCCTATTATTCGTGTAGAGCTTGCCCACGCGATCCTTCTCCGGCGTTAGCAGAGAAAGCGGGTGAAGGAGGTGGACCAATAGCGCTAGCGACACCGCCCAAGCGGAAGCAAAGCCGACTCCAGTCAGCGCGCGTTTTAATCCCGACAAACTAGTCAGCTGGTAGAGCCGTTCGGCCAAGGGCCAGAAGGCGAGGTAGGCGACCAGGCCCCAGTTCGCTTCCAGTCTCGTCTGCGTGGCCTTGTAGAGGAAAAAGAAA
>JAYUBV010000087.1:0-8335 GCA_043740655.1 Pseudomonadota bacterium
CTGTGGAAAAACCGGAAACCAAACGAATCCGATCGCTACGTTCAAGCTGAACGGGACGGAGTACGTCCTGCTCGATAAAAGCGGCTTGGCCATCACTGCTTCGGCCGTGGGCGGATCGGGAAGCCTCATTTTCCGCCTCCCCCGCCCCAAGGACAATCACTACCAGCTCTCCTTCACGCTTGAACCAGGAGGCTCACTTTCGTTGGTCACCAACGCCGACACCACCCTTAAGGGTGGCGCGAACCTCCTCTTCGGCCGAAGTAGCGGCGACAAACTGACCGTCCGCCTCACTGTAGGCAATAAGGTCTGCACCCCCGGCGATGTGAAGTGCGATCTGTCGGCCGATTTCGTAAACGTGAACGCGGCCGCGACTTTGAACCTTCAGTTCGACGTGCACGAGCATGGCCACGTTATCCATTTTGAAAACGGAAACGAGAAGAACGAGTACGCCATCGAAAAAGTGGCGGGTACGTTCTGGGGACTAAAGTTGAACAAAGCCGTCGTGACCAGCGCGGCCGTCGGCGCCGCCAAAAAGTCAGAGTAAGGAAGTCGTTGTGCTGAAGCAGTACTTTTGGATTCTGGGCCTGGCCTTTTACGTAAACGTCGCGCGCGCCGAAGACGGCACGGGTCTAAAAATCTCGGCGTCGGTCGATACGGTGGCGCAGGTCAACCTCGTGAAGGGCAATGCCAGCCCCACGAACATTATTCCTCGTGGGGCGGAGGTCACGCTGACGGCCCCCGTGGACCATCTCTTCGATGGCACACTGAGTTTTGCCGCCCACGGCAACGAAGACGCCGGCGTAGAGCTGCACGAAGGTTGGATCGGCACCACCAAACTCATCCCGCGATCGCGCATTCGTTTGGGTCAGTTCTTCCTGGGCGTTGGCCGCTTGAACCAATTTCACCAGCACGACTGGCCGTTCATTTCGGCGCCGCGCATTCACCAGCAGCTTTTCGCGTTCGAGGGGGTGTTCGATACTGGCCTAGAATACAATTACTTGATCCCGGTTCCTTTCTACCTCGAGCTAACGCTCGGGCTCACCGCTGGTTTCGTGTTTGGCCATTCGCACGTGCGGGCCTCGGCCCCCCCGCCCAAAACTCCCACGAACTACGTGCGATTAACCAGTTACGTACCTATGCCCTTTGGCGGCGGCTCGCAAATTGGTCTGAACTACCTCGGCAACCGATCCAACAACGATATCGATTTCAAAATGATCGGTCTCGACTTCACGGCGAAGTGGAAAGAGGTCAAGACCAACCAGCTGCTGATTCAGTCAGAAGTTTGGTACCGCACCCAGCGCACGGGCGCCGCGGCTTCGCTCAATACGTTGGGTTTCTACTTATATCCGGAGTACTACCTCGGCGAGAATTTCTTCTTAGGCTGCCGGCTCGATTACTTCGCGAACTTGAATTTGAAAGATGCGCTTGGCCTGGACGTTACCAATACCGAAGTCAACGTAGTGCCCACCGTCTCGTGGAAGCCGAGCGAGTTTACGACCTTTCGCCTAGCGTACAACCACCGTCCCGAAGTGTCGCCGGCGGCGGGCACCCGGACTCAGCAGTACCTGGAGTTTCAGTCGATCTTTATCCTAGGAGCCCACCCCGCCCATGATTTCTAGAATTCAAATGATCGCGCTGGTGTCGTTTTTCTTCATTTCGCTTTCCCCAGCGGCCGCCCTCGCCGCGCCGATAAAGGTGGTGACCTCGACTACCGATCTCGCGTGGGTGGCTAAGCAGATAGGGCTCGAACATGTCGAGGTGACTGCGCTGCTGAAGGGAACCGAGAATCCGCACTTCGTGGATGCCGTGCCCGACTACATACGGCTCGCCGCGGAAGCCAACGTAGTTTGTCAGGTAGGTCTCGATCTCGAAGTGGGTTGGATGCCCAAAGTGTTAGCCCGCTCCGGAAACGCGGCGGTACAGCCCGGCGGAAAAGGTTTCTGCGAAGCCGGCCGCGGCATTTCCGTTTTAGAAAAACCGGTCGGAGCCATTGACCGTTCCATGGGGGACGTGCACCCGAGCGGCAACCCGCACTTCTGGCTGGGGCCCGACGCTTTGATTCAGTCCGCCACCGTAGTGCGCGATACCCTGGTAGCAAATGACCCGGCCCACGCGGCCGCGTACAAAGCCGGCTTTGATACGATGAAGCAGACCGTGGAAGCGGTGAAGGCGCGCAACGCTGCTAAGCTGAAAGTGGCCTTGGCCGGCCACCAAGGGGCCGCGCTCATTGAGTACCACAAAGAGTTTACCTACTTCCTGCAGTCCTTCGGCCTGACGTCACTCGGTAGCATCGAGGAAAAACCCGGCGTGACTCCGTCGGCGGGCCGTCTGGCGGACATGGCCAGCTCGGCCAAGGGGGCGGGACTTAAATTCATTTTGGCGGGCGATACGGCACCGCGCCGAACTATTTCCAAATTTGCGGAGCTGTCGGGACTGCCCGTCGTAATCGTCCCGCTGTCGGTCAAAACGGCCGGCAAACCTGGCACCTACCCCGAGCTAATCGACTACATCGTCGATCAGATTGTCCTGGCACTGCACGCGAAGAAAGGTTGAGATGGCTCTGCTCGAAGCAAAACACCTAAGCTACGGAACTCCCGGCGGCCGACGGCTGCAGGAAAATCTGTCGTTCCGCCTCGAGGCGGGTCAGGTGTTGTTGGTTTCAGGATCCAACGGCTGCGGCAAATCGTCGTTGCTGAAAGTGATCCTGGGCGAGCAGAAAGCCTCGGGGGGACGCGTTACCTGTGCGGTACCGGCATCTAGAACGGACTACCTTCCGCAGTTAGAAAACACCGAAGTGCATCTGCCGCTGACGTTGCGGGACGTGCTGTCCCTTTCGCAGTCGGGCACCGTGGACGAAGCGCGCATCCGTGCCTACGAACTCTTAGAGGCGTCGCATTTGAATCTAGCGTGGAACAGCGCCTCCGGTGGCGAACGCAAGCGCGCGCTGCTAACCCGTTCGCTTTTGAAAGATCCGCAGCTACTAGTCTTCGACGAACCGATGAACCACCTCGACGAAAAAAGCCGCGCCGCGGTTACGCGCGCGATTTCGCAATTTTTGAAGAGTTCCACCCCCGTCGAACCGCGCGCCGTAGTGATGGTTTGCCACCAGGGGCTCGGCCCCGAAGAGTCGCGCCAGCTCGACATCGTGGCGCTGCACCTCGAAGCGAGCTCGTCGTGACTAACCTCTTCGTGCTTTACCAGTGGACGATCTTGGGGGGCGCTTTCGCGGCGGTAGCGTTGGCGCTGCTCGGTGCCCAGCTCTCTACGCGCGATCGCGCGATGCAAACACTTTGCGTGGGGCAAGGCGCCATGGTCGGAGTGCTCCTAGCCCTAGGCATTCTTCCCCTAATTGGAATTGAGCATTCGGACCTGATGCCGTTTCTGGCCGCGTTCGGCGTTTCCGCCGCGGTGTTTTTATTTACCGATGGACTCGCCGCCGCGCGCATGGCTTCGCGCAACACCGCGTTTGCCTACACCTTCGCGGTGCTGCTCGCCGCGGGGTACCTGGTTAGCGCTTTGTTTCCGGCGTTGGAAAGCCACATGGCCCAGGTCTACGTCGGAGACCTCGCCACGTTGTCCAACCACGAGGCTATCGCCACCGCGATCGCTTCGCTCGTCGCGGGGGCCATTCTGGCAAGCGGCTGGCGCCGGTTCTCGCACCAGTCTTTTGAGTGCGCCCTGTTCGGGGAACCGTCGGCGTCCCGTCAGGCGCCGGGTCGGATGACGCTTTTCCGATTCCTGACGCTTGCGATGCTCTGCGTGTCGGTTCAGTTCTTAGGCTTCCTCTTCACCGTGGCGCTACTTTTTTTGCCGACGGGTATTTTATCAAGAATGAAGACTAAGGGGTTGGCGCTGCACCTCTCCCTGTGCGCGGCGGTAGCGCTGGTCGCTTCCGTATCGGGCTTTTTGCTGTCGTTGAATTTCACGCGGCTACCGACCGTCCCGATGATCGTGGTGATGCTGACGATCCTCGCTAGCCTCATCGTCGGCGCCGAAGCCCTCACGGTGGGATCGCGCCGCCGATCGCAAGTTCCAGTTCCCGTCGAAGCCTGACCCTTTTTACTCCCACTCGATCGCAAACAAGGGTTTCATCATCGCAAGCGAGCTCTCGACGGTCGGATAACCGCCCGCATCGCGGCCAAAGAACGCATCGTGAATTAACCGCCGGCTGATTTCTAGGTAGCCCTCTAGCCATCCCATTCCGTGATGGGCGGGCTGTCCGCTGCCAAGCTGGTCCGACTCTCGGCGTAAGACGTGCGCATGGCGACCTTCACCAATGCGGACCTCATCCGGCGACAGGAAGGACCACGCCGCACTTCCCTTGGTGCCGAGTAGGTGGACCTCCAATTCGTTGGTCGCGCCGTGGATGGCTTTAGAGATCGACCCCACGGCGCGTCCGCCGTCTTTGAAATTTAGAGTCAGGTTCACGTGCGTCTCGCGGTGGGCGGCCTCGGCCAGGGCAAACGATCGGAAACCGGTTGCCGCAATCGGCGCTGAACCGTAAAAGAACGCCATCAGATCCGCCCAGTGCGTTCCCAGATCCAAGAACACGTCGTAGGTGCCAGCTAGCCGCGGGTCGTTCTTCCAACTCCCGCTGGCGGCGGTCGTTGCTTTTAAGCCGCGTTCGGCGGCGGAGGCCTGCCAGTACTTGCCTTCAATCGCAAAGAGCTCTCCCAGTTTTCCTTCGGTAACCAGCGTGCGTAGCCGCTGCGGCCCCCACATCATACGGTAACCGTGGAAGACACCGGTCTTAAGCTTTAGCCCGGAGATAGACTTTGCCTGCTCGGGCGACACGCACACCGGCTTTTCGCACAGCGCCGCCGGAAAGCTCGCCGCATCGGCCTCTAGCAAGGTTTCCGCGTGGAGGCCGTGGGGGTTGGTCACCACCAAGAGGGGTCGATCGTATTTAGCACGCGCGTCAGAAAGCGTCGTGCCTCGTTCGAGCCATTCCGGACGTTGCAGCCCCAGCTCCGGCTCCTGCAGCGCTAGCGACTCCAGCGCCCTTGCCACGGCCAATCCCGCCCGTCCCTTGCCCAAAATCAGTGGTGTAATCATCACCACTGGCTATAATCCTTCCCTATGAAATCGTCTCCGATTTTCCCAAGCGACTGCGACTCCGTCGGTAAGAGGATGGAGTACCTGTCACTCCGGCTTCTGCCGGCCAAAAGGTTCGACGAGTACGTAATAGGAATGGCGGAGCTGCTCCACGATCGCGTCCGCTACGTCGACCCCGTGCACGAGTACACGCGGCGGGACGAAACGCTGAAAATGCTGGCCAAGTACGTGCCGCGCGCGGCCAACGATAAGTTTGAATTCGCGCTCATTCACGACGGCGAAACAACCGTCATCTGGCGCTGGACGATTGCGATAAAGATTCGTTTCACGCCGTTTGAATTCCTCATCCACGGGCTGGTCCACGCCGAGCACGCGGAGGGACAAATCACCTACCAGCGCGAGTACTACGATCCGATGGAGTCTATCGGCGTGATTCCAGGGATGGGGTTTCTCTACAAGCTCATCCTGAGGCTGGGCTAAAGTGTTCCTGCTTAAGAAAATTATCTTCAAGTTCATGGAGCTGGGCCTAGGGCTACGCACCTGTTTCAGCCTCGAGACGAAGAATCCAATCTTTCTAAATTTCCGTTTGACCGCTGACGAGGCCGACAAGGTCCGCCGCGATCTGCCGCCTGGTTTTAAGCTGCGCGCGGTCCGCTTCGTGGAGAGCGACCCCGAGGCCAGCTACTGGATTAGCTACAACCTCTACGAGTTGAAGTACCCGAAGAAGGAGCTGGCGCACATTCGTAAGGGGCGGTGCGAGATCAATACCTTCGTGGAGGATGCCGGCGGGCGTCCGGGGATACTGGTCTTTAGTGGCTCACCCTACGTCTCGCGCGAGACGAGTCCGTCTTTGTGGGGAACCATCTGCGATCTGGCCGAAAAGCTAGTCACCTTCATCTACGGCTGCGGAAAGCTAGTGCCGCTGACCTACCGGTTGGGGGCCGACTCGCTCGAAGTAAAGTTCCGCGAGGGCGGCAATGTCTTCGCGTTAGAGCAATCGCTAACCGGTGGCGGCACCCCGGCGAGGCTTTCCTCCGACTACTGGCGATTCAACGACATTTCCTTTTTCAACGGCGGCAAGACGTTCGATCTCGTCAACGTCGGGCACAGCTTCTACGCGGCCCGCTTCGAAAGCGCCGATCCGGCGGGCGCATCGACTTACGAATTCGCCTCCCCGTACGTGGGCACGCGCAAACCGGACGCCATCTACTTTCACCGCGGGGAAATCGCCTACACCGTGACGTCGCTCAATCTGGTGACCGCGTGAGCGACGCCACGACCAAACCGTTTTTGTTTTTCTACCTGGCGGTGATGGCCGGGATGATCGGTTTCTCACTGGTCTGGCCAACGACCGTAGAGAACCTACTCGCGAGGCCCGATTTTTATAAGCACGCTAAGTTCATCCACATCCTCACCGTCACGCTGGTGTTCTCCAATGCGGTCATCGGCTCACTGTGGGAGCTGCGGGCCCTTTTGAACGGCAAGCCGTCGATCATTCGGTACACTTACGAAAACGTAGTGTGGCTCGACGCCGTCTTCACCGCCCCACTCATCATCATCGCGGTGGTGTCGGGCATCATGCTGGGAACGATCTTGGGCGGCGTATGGTCCATGAATTGGCTAGCGTTAGCCTTCTCGCTGTTTTTGTTTTCGGGCGGTGTGTGGCTCTTGTTAGACATTCCCTCGCAGTACAAGGCGAAGAAGTTATTCGCAAAGATGGACGAAGGGGCCACGGCGTTACCCGAAAAACTTTCGCGCCTGCTGTGGTGGCGGATGGCACTAAACGCGTGCACGCTCGTGCCGCTGCTCTTCATCTTTTACCTAATGGTACACAAGCCCGAGCTCTAGGGTTTTTTAGGGAGGGCTAGCCACGTTTCGTAAGCATTGATCCACTGCGCGTCCGAACGGGTAGGCTGGGGTCCGCCGGCCCCCCACTTCTCTTTCATAAAGTCTCTAAATTTCTCTACGTCTTTAATCTTGGTCCCGTTTCGTGCATCCCAGCTCACAAGGTAGTCGGCGGCTACGATGCCGACCTGGGGGCCGCTGCCAAATAGGCGTTGGTACTCGGCTATAGAGACTCGGTTTTGAGTCATCCACCCGACGTTAGACGGAAAGTTATTCGGGTTGGCCGCTTGGTACTCTTCGTAAACCGTCTCGACGCTGACGTCGGAGTTGGCCGGCACCTTGGCCTTCGGCAAAATCCCCTCCATGAAGCGTTCCAGGCCCATGGCGATCACTTTCTGCTCCGCGGGGTCGAGTGACTTGCGTTGCGCCCACGCCTTAGCGAGCTCCGTACGCACCTCTTTTCTCCCCTGGGCCGTGATCATAATGAGCGGCATCTCTTCGACCGAGTGCGGATCGACCTTAATGCGTTCGAGCCACGCTTCCCGTTCCCGTTTGATGAGCCGCAGCTGTTCATTTTGGGTCGTGGCGCTTTCACGTTCGGTGCGGATCAGATCGGTGGTTTTCTTGTGGTACTGCGCACGCGCCCACGATCCGAAATCGGAGATGGCGCCGCTGTAGCCATCCTTGGCCTCAAGCTTCATACCGTCCGCCGAAAGGGCTTGAACCTTACCCTTGCTGAAGAGCGTGGCTTCCTTCGCCTGCTTGTGGGCGGCGAACGCGTCGATCATGCTTTCTATTTCTTTCCGATTGTGGGTCAACCCCTCCTCCCGCAAGCGTTTGAAGAGCTCTACGTATTCCCCCTCCAAGATTTTCTTCGCTTCGGGATTGCTGGCGTCGCGCAGGTCCTTCAACGCTTTCAGCACGTGAATGCCGCCGGGGGCGTCGATAAGGAACTTAAAGTCGGGAGTGCCGTGGCCGGGTTCGTTCCGGTTCATGGCCGTTTCCAGCGGGCTAGCGGAGCGACTGAGCACCCCTTCGGTCATGTCGGCCTGCATGCGTTTTAGAATTTGATCTTTCGGTGCCCCGAGAACTAAACGCTGGGCTTCGCGCATGCCCGTTTGCGCGCGGTAGCTCGCGCCGGCCGCCTTACGCGCGAAGGTTCCCATGTCGACGAGAATCCGGTGCATCCACTCGCGACCGACGCCCGCCTCTTCCTGCTCGCGTACCTTGGCAATTTGGCTGGAGAAGGAAGCGATTTCGCCAAAAATCCGTTCGCGGTCCGCCGGCGTCTCGGCTTTTTCTAAATCCTGCGTCAAACGCTGGTAATGGGCATTTTGATCCCGTCGCGCCATGAACTTGCCGAGCTCTCCGCCGCCGACGCTAATGCTGGTATTGGCGGCGCTGGCCGCGCCCAATTTTCCTAACCACGAGGGAT
>JAYUBV010000088.1:0-8332 GCA_043740655.1 Pseudomonadota bacterium
CCGCGACAGTAAGGTGCGCATGTCCTTGGGCACCTCCCTACAGGCGGTGGGAGATTTGAAAAACGCCATCGAAGAGTACCGGCTGGCTTCCGTGCTCGACCGCAAAAATAGTGAAGGGCTCTATAAGTCGGCCGACCTGCTTTTCCAGGCACGAAATTACAATCAGGCCGAAGAGTTGCTGCGCCACCTGATTTCCCTCACCCCCAACTACCCGGGCGCCCACCGCTACCTGGCTAAGATCTACGCGGTGAAGCGTCAGAAGGACAAAGCGATCGAGGAGATGCAGAAAGAAGTCGGCAATAACCCTGAAAACTTCCGGTTCGTGATCGAGCTGGCCGAACTGTTCATGGAGTACGAGATGTACGACAAAGCGGTGGTGGAGCTATCCCGCGTCTCGAATCTGCCCCCCGTTTCCAAGTCGCCCCAGTTCTTTCAGGACAAAATTCGTGCTTACTTGCTGCTTTCCCGCTGTTTTAGGGCGCAAAACCGCAACGAAAGCGCCGAGGCCTCTATCCGGCTCGCTATGGACCTAGACAGTAACGATCCTGAGTTGCATCGGGAGCTGGGCTACGTTTACTATGCGCTCCAGCGCGATAAAGAAGGCGTCAAGGCGTTTAACTTCTACTTGAGCCGTAATCCCGCCGCCACCGATGCGGAAACCATCCGTGGGTTGATTCAGAAGATGATGATTGAGGAGTAACGGGGCATGCTCGACCTGCGGTTCGTAGTAGAGAATAAAGACAAAGTGGAAGCGGCCCTCGCCAAAAGGGCCGGCGGAAAAGCCTGGCTGGGAATGATCTCTGAGATCATCGAGCTCGATAAAAAGCGTCGCGATGGCCTGCAAAAGGTGGAAACGCTAAAGGCGCGTCGCAACAACGCCTCGCAGGAAATAGCCAAACTCAAAAAAGAGAAGGGCGACGCGACCGCGATCATGGACGAGATGAAACTCGTCTCCCATCAGATCAAAGAAGGCGACGAAGGGGTCGAGGCGATTCAGGCGGACCTGCACCGTCGGTTACTCGAAATCCCCAACCTTCCGGATGAGTCGGTTCCCGCGGGCAAGGACGCAGCGGAAAATAAAATCGTGAAGACCTGGGGCGAGCCCAAAAAGTTTTCATTCACGCCGAAGACTCACGACGAGATCGGTGAAAAGCTCGGGCTAATGGATTTTAAGAAGGCCGGGGAAGTAACCGGAGCCCGCTTCGTATTCATGAAGGGCCGCGCGGCGAAGCTGGAACGCGCCCTCATCAACTTCATGCTCGATACGCACGCCAGCCGCGGTTACGAAGAGATGATTCCGCCATTGATGGTGAATCGCAACGCGCTTATCGGCACGGGGCAATTACCGAAGTTCGAAGAAGACGTATTTCACATTGAGAAATTCGGCTATTTCCTGATTCCGACCGCGGAAGTGCCTTTGACGAACTATCACCGCGAAGAAATTTTGGATGAGAAGTTTCTTACGAAAAAGTATTGCGCGTACACGCCTTGCTTTCGTTCGGAAGCCGGCAGCTACGGGAAAGACACGAAGGGGCTGAAACGTCAGCATCAGTTCAATAAGATCGAGCTCGTTAAGTTCGCTACGCCGCAAACTTCGTTTGCGGAGCACGAGACGCTGCTTCAAGACTCGGCCCACATTTTGGAAAAGTTGGGAATCCCCTACCGAGTGGCTTTGCTCTGCGGGGGCGACATGGGGTTTGGCTCCGCCAAGACCTACGACATCGAAGTTTGGTGTCCCGGGGCGAATTCCTACATGGAAATTTCGTCGTGCAGTAACTTTACGGAATATCAGGCCCGTCGGGCCTCCATCCGTTACCGCGATGCTCACGGGAAGGTTCACTTCGTGCACACACTCAATTCTTCGGGCGTGGCAGTCGGACGTGCGCTGATCGCCATTCTAGAAAACTACCAGACGGCGGACGGCGATTTCGAAGTGCCTGATGTCTTGAAGGAATACCTCTAGTTGGTCTTCGATTCTACGGCTTCCTTCGCCTGCGCCTTTTGCGTGGCGGGGGCCTCGATGGCGGCCGGAGCTTTCTCTGCTTTCTCTTCTTTGGCGGCGGTCTTTTTGCGAGACTCGAGCTCTTTGGTGGCCAGCTGACAAGCCGTTTTGAGTGACTGAGTGTTGTTTTCCTTCAGGCACTTTTCTAGCAGCTCGGTCGTTTTCTCATTCGCCCCCGCGGCCTGGCGGCCGAGCACGAGCACCGAGGCGATTCTGACCGAATCTTCGGTCTCTTTATCGTCGATGAGTTTCAGCAAACTTTCCACCACGGCTTCGGAATGGTCGCCGGCAATTCCTAGCGCCAGCGTGGCCTTTTCCTGAATATCCGGATCTTCAGTGTCCTTAATGACTTCCACCAGTCGGCTCGAAATGGCCGTGTTTGCATTCTCGGGCAAAGCGTTGATCACGTCCAGGGTTGCGATGAGCACATCGGGATCGCTCGACAGAATGGTTTTCTCTACCGCCCCCCATACGCGGCTGTCTTTCTTGGCCTGCGATTTCAATCCGTCGAGGCAAGTCAGCGAAAGCGGGGTGTCTTTGGCGTCCGCGCACTGGGCGAATAGGCCAATGACGACGTCTTGCCCCTGGGCTTTTGCGGCGAGCACTTTAGCGACCGCACGGCGCACGCGGATGTTTTCGTCCTTGCGGTAAACGTCGGTCAAATGGTCAACCAGCTTGTTGTTACCGACTCCAAATTGCTCGAAATAAGAGAGCAGCACCATGCGGTGATCCAGCGATGTTCCAGTTCTGGTTAGCTCGTCGAAGAAAGCGTCTTGGACCTGCGGCGACGTGTCTTTGCGCACGATGAAGGCGCGGACGACCGTGTCCTTCAACGCGGGATCCTTTTTATAGCGCTCGATGAGCACTTTACGAATCGGTTCGGCGTTGGCTTGCGAGCCGGAGTGCGACAACGCCTTGGTGCACAAAATTTTGATTTCCGCGTCGTCATCGCTGCTGCACTTCACGATGGCGTCTACTACCTGAGAATGAACGATGTTCACGGAATATTGGCTAAGCTTGTACGCGGCTACGCGGCGTTGCTCGCGATCTTGGCTTTCGTTGAGCGTCTTGGCCCAGAGGACCATCGGATGGGTTGGCGGCGGCCCCTTTGGGCGGCGGGCCTGGTGGCTTTTTTTCCTCCTAGCCTCGGCGTTATCCGAGGCTAGGAGGCACAAAACAACTAGAAGAATAAGGAAGGGAGTTTTATTCATTGATCCGGCGTAAATCTAATCTCCCGCCCGTGGACACCTTGTCGCTCACAGCGTCAGCCGCGACCACTTGCGAGAGAAGTTTTTGTTTAACTTCGTCCGCGGAAAGATGGCGATGCTGAGACCATAACACGGCCAAAGCGCCCGAGACAAACGGCGCCGCCATGCTGGTGCCGTCCCACGTCGCTTTCAGGGGACCGATGTCGATAACGGTGTCCTGATACTTGTCTCCGGGGACGGTCGACAAAACTTTCACCCCGGGCGCGCCCAGATGAACTTTGGTCTTACCCCAGTTGGAGAAGGCGCCGAGCTTGTCGTTCACGTCCATCGCCGCAACCGTGACGATGTTCGAGATGTTGTAGCTTGCCGGAATCATCGGCTTTTTATCGGCATCGTTGTCAAAGCCTTTACCCATGCGTCCGTTACCCGCCGCGGCAACGAAAAGAACGCCCTTGTCACGGGCGCGTTCAATCGCTTCCCGCAACGGCTTGTCTTTTCCGTCACCCACATCTTCGCCGCCCCAGCTGGCATTGATGATATTGGCACCGTTTTTAACCGCGTAGTCCACCGCCGCGATGGCGTCGGCATCAGAGCCTTGGCCTTTCTCGGAGATGAAACGCAACGCCATGATCTGCACCTTGGGTGCGACGCCGGCGGCGCCTTCCGCGTTATTCAACGAAGCGCCGATTACGCCCGACACGTGCGTGCCGTGCCCAGGATTAGCGCCCGAAAGCAGAATGGCCCAGAGGCTGCCGGTGATATCGAAGGGTTTATTGTCCTTCATGACGAAGTCCCAGCCCACGACATCGTCCACGTAGCCGTTCTGGTCATCGTCGATGCCATTGCCCGGAATTTCTTTCGGGTTGCGCCACATGTTGTTGATGAGGTCCTTGTGATTATAGTCCACGCCGGAGTCGGTGACCGCGACGATGATGCCTTCACCCTGCTTGGAGTTGTCGTGCGCCCAATCGGCGCTGGTTTTGAAGATGCCCCATGCATTCGCCAGCAACGGATCTTTCCCTGCCGTATGAACGCCGGGCACCTTGAAGTCCGGTTTGTCCACGCGGGTAGCGATTTCGGCCGCTTCCCTTTGGGCGAGCGCCTTGATCAGAGCATCCCGCTGCGTTTCAATGGAAGGATTCGGCAACAGACGAATGACTCCATTTTTTACGACGTAGGCTACGGTGTCGTCCGATTTCTCAATGGCCGCGGTATTCACGCGTCCATCGGTTTGCCAGCGGTAGAGGTTCCCTTCCGCGCTGACTAGGTTTATTCGGCCGCCGTGGGCTTCAACGAAGCCGTGGCTCAGCCGGGAACCATCACCAGAGAATTTCACCAAATAATCTCCGGCCATGGACGTTAACGAAAAAACTAACGAGAATAGAGCAACTCGTAAGGCGTTATTCACGCGGTTCTCCTTTAGGGAAATTTAAATTTTTACAAACCGTGGGGAGTTGGGAACGGAAAGCGAACGAGATCTTGGATGTTTCCTGTCAATCACAGTATCCTTTGCCAGCGACGTCAAGCCGCATTACATCGGGGATCCAAATGGCCTCTTCGCGTAGAGAACCTGCCGTCAGTAAGAAAAAAACCGTTTTGGTTTTCGCGCGTTCCAAGTCCGAACGCGCCGCCAAGGCTCGCATCGAACTCCTAAAAATTGTGAAGAAGAAGGGTTTCGCCATCTGGGACGTCTCGGAGGGCGATGGCCCCATCAAGACCAAGCCGAGCGACGAGGTCGTACTGGGCGTCGTTATTGGCGGAGACGGCACGTTCCTGCGGCTGGTGCGGCGCCTAGAGCAGAAAGACGAGTTTCCGATCCTGGGCGTCAATTTAGGTAGTTTGGGTTTCATTACCCAGGTCAGCCCGAGCGAAATGAAACAGGCCGTGGAAGAGGCGCTCGGGGGAAAGCTTTCCGAAGAACGTCGTTTCTTGCTGAAGGTCGATCTGATGCGCGGGAAGAAGGTCATTGACTCAGCCACCGTTTTTAACGACGCGACGCTTTCTAAAGACGCCCGGACCTCGATGCTCAAGTTCGACGTCTCGATGGGCAGCGAGTTGTTATCCAACGTGCGCGCCGATGGATACATCGTGGCGACCCCCACGGGCTCCACGGCCTACAACTTGTCCGCCGGTGGCCCACTGCTCCATCCCGATTTACCGGGCATGGCGTTATTGCCGATTTGCGCCCACTCCCTATCCTCGCGTCCGATCGTGATACCCTCTCACGTGCGACTTGAACTTCTGCTCAAGGAGTTCGTGGGTAAGGTCTATCTGGTTTACGACGGACAGGTGACCGTCGAAGTGGAACCCGGCGATGCGATTGCCATTCGGGTTGCCGAGCCCTGCCTACGATTAGTCCGTTTGACCAAAAAGAGCTGGGTCGAAGCGATTCGCTCCAAGCTATCCATGGATTAAATTTCCAAACTCGGTTGGGGACGCACAATTGATTCTTTCCGAAATCATTGAAGAGATTCGCCGTCAGCCAAGGCTTATCCTCGCGGACGATTTTGAAATCAGCATATCGGATTTCTTCACCGAGAAGCACTGCTATCGGGACGGGATCGAGACCGAAGACGCGAACTCGCGCCAAACGATGTTGCGCTTGCGCCTACTGCACCGCCGACAGCCTGGCCGGGCGTGCGTGGAATATAACGGAAAAGGGTCGCTGACCGAGCTCGTGGACTCCGCGCTCGAAAGCGCCAATGGCTCGTCGCCCGATCCGTGGTTCAAATTTCCTTACTGGAAACGCCAGCTCGAAAGCGCGATTCAGTACGAGGACAACGACGCCGCAATCCAGAGTCACTACGTCGAGCTACCGGAGGCCCCCGTCCTCTTCGACGAGGAATACCGCAAGGAAAGCCACCGACTGCAAATTTTCCAGAAGAACGAGCGCAACTCGCTCTACCGCGAGGGGCGGCGTATCGTCGCCAAATACTCGCTGCTGAATCGCTCGAAGGCCGGATTTTATTGGACCAAGGAAAGCCGCGCCCGCCGTCTCGGAACGGAAAATGGTTCAGCGTGGGTGCGATCGCTAGCGGCGCAGAGCTTGCCGCTGAAAGAAGCCACCGAATGGGATGGCGAGGCCAGTAACTTCTATCTCTTCTCACCGTCGGTCGTGGCGCAGCTGTTGAAGGCGCTTTCGAATTCGCTGCGCGCCGATTGGGCGCACGCCGGGAAAAGCCGTAGCCTGGAGTGGTTGAACACCCAAGTGTTTTCGCCCGTGCTTTCCGTATCCGATGAATCGGATCTCGAAGGGGCCGCCTATTGTTTCCCCTTCGACGGGGAAGGCGTCGCCATTCAGCGCAACGAGGTGATCAAACACGGCGTGCTGCAGAGTTTGTTGTTCGATACCTACTGGGGCGCGCATCACAACCGCGCCAGCACCGGTAGCTGCTTGGATCGCGGGCAGGGGCCGTGGCCGCAGATCGAAGCGCGTTGTTTTACCGTGGCGCCATCGTCCTACACGCGCGATGATTTGTTTGGCACGATGGGGGAGGGGCTTTACTGGACGCAGGCCAGCCACTTTCAAGTTTCGGATTTAAGCACCGGGACGTTCACTTTGTCGGGCTCGGGCTGGAGCGTGCTGAACGGGAAGCCGGACCACCCGGTACACGGCCTTTACCTGACGGGAAGCCTATACGATCTCTTCAAATCCGTTATTGCGGTGGGCGATGACCTAGACCTGTTCGGACGGTTCGCGTCCCCCACGCTGCTCGTCGAATTCGCGGGCTAAGGACTCCCTTTATTTTCTTTCGTAAGTTTCTAAAGTCGCGCGCTGGCCTACGGGCACGGAGCTAATTCTTTTGTAATACTTCTCGATCTGGTTAATCCACACCGCTTCGGTGGCATTGGGCGGCAGGTTTCTCAGCAGCAATCCTTGGCTCGCCACGTGGCGCTTAAGATAACGGTCCATCACAATCTCCTGCCGCTCTTGCGGTAGCAGGGCCAGCATGTCCCACGGGTGGGTCGGCAGCCACGGCCGCATGCTTTGATCCGGCCCATCGGCGAAAGAGACTTCGCCGGTCCAGCTTTCGAAGGGAACGGTCGGCGATGTGTGCGCCAGTAGTTCGGGCGGCAGTGCCACCGCGGGCTGGCGGCGCGTCGCCGCTAATACCGATTTCACGGCGGTTCCGTCGCCGACGGCGATGGTGAATAGCGCCACCGCGAGCAGGCTTAAGTGGCAGCGAAAGACGTACCCCCACTTGGCGTCGGTTTCCTCGGCGTGGCGGGCTATGATCGCTAACCAGGGAAACCAGAATGCAAATAGATTACAGATGTTTTGCGGGTGGCTACGCGACACGAAGTAGCTCATCGTGCCCAGCATGCCGAAAACAATCGCTGAATATTTAGCTTCCTCTTCATTTCCTTCTCGCAACCGCCACACCGCGAACGCCAGCACCAGGACCAGCGATGCAAAGAGCGCATTGATTGCGCCCCACGGTTCGGCGGCGATGGCGCCGAAGCCCATCGAGTAGCTCAGCACGTAGTCGGCGTAGAGCCGCCAGTCGGGGCCAAAGCCGTACTCACTACGGTAAAACAGTTCGATAAATAAAAGCGCGGCGAGCAGGTACGTGAGGCAACGCGCGGGAATGACGAACGAGCGGAAAGAAGCGAATAGCCTTCCGTTCTTTGCGGTGGCCAACAGCTCGGCGGCGGTGATGCCCGCTAAAATGAGGCAGCAGTAGAAAGCGCTTTCGGCCGACCACAAGCAGCCGATCGCAAAGAGCAGGGCGTGGTTCAGTTGACGAAAACGATCCTGACGCCTGGGGTGGACCAGGGAGAGGGCGAAGAGAAACACCCACAGGAAACGGTAAGCCGCCGAGCTGGGCCGCGCAAAGACGCCGATGCCGAAGTGATCTCCGGCGACGAAGAACGTGAGCGCCACCGCCATGACGGAGGCCCAGGCGCGGGAACCTCGCGCAATCGTCGCGTATAGTGTGAGGTAAGTGGCCGCCGCCTGAACGGCCAGTAAAACACCGAAGGCCATGCGGAACCCCTGCACCGGCGAACTCGATAGCAGTGCGGGAAAGACGACGCTTAAAAAACCGTACTGGCTAGGCACCGAGTAGAGCGGAATGGCGCCGTGCTGGATCATCGAGATGGGTCCCCAATAGTAGGACAG
>JAYUBV010000089.1:0-2511 GCA_043740655.1 Pseudomonadota bacterium
GCATTAAATCGGGCGCTTTACGCGAGCTATTAAAAACGCTGGCGGCCGAGCCGCGGGCCGGCGCCGCGGCGAGCCGTTTGGAAAGTGCCGGCGAGTTCATCTGGCAGGGGGCCTTCGCGTTTCCTTCGCTGCTGTCGGAGTGGGAACGGGGAGCTCACACTCAGCTAGCCAGCCGGCACCTAGGCCTCCCCACCGCGCACGATTCCTCGACGTGGTCGGAGCCGATGCCGGTCGACTGGGTGCCCGGCGCCTCGCTGCTTTTCCGCCGTGAAGCATGGGATGACGTCGGTCCACTGAGCGACGATTACTTTATGTATTTTGAAGACGTAGAGTGGTGCCGACGGGCGGCGGTCAAGGGATGGTCCCGGTGGTACGTTCCCGAGAGTCGGGTGGTCCACCATTGCGGCGGCTCGCTTTCGGATCCGCGCACCCCGGCGTACTGGTTTGATGCGCGACGCCGTTACTGGGTAAAGCACCACGGGCTATTCCACTCGTGGTTGGCGGATTGGGCTTGGTTTCTCGGGCGGGCGACCGCTTGTTTGCGGCGCCGGACGCGGGCGGCGTTAAAAAACGATCCGCCGCGATTGGGGACCGATCAGATACGCGATCACGTTCGGTCGCTGGGACAGTTCGTGTCTAGAACCGGCCCCGCCGCCGACTCGAGCGCGCGGTAGTAGTGGTGCATCGCCTCTTCGCGCCACGCGTATTGAAACGGGGTGAGCTGCCAGGGCCCCCGACCTCTACGCCGTTGCCGATCGTGCCACCGCTGCCTTACGTAGTCCCAGCCAAGATGGGCGTAGTGGAGCAACAGGAAATCCGGATCCTCATCGAGCACGGCCTCGCCGCGGGGAACCGCGCGGTGACTGCCTCCGGAAAAATTCATCGTCTCTAGATACTGAGGACGGAATAGGCACCACTTATCAAAATTGCCCAACGTGTCGCTCTTCACCCCCCGTCGCACGGTTTCGGTGAGTGAGGCATCGGTCTTCGGAAACTCGTCGCTAACCATCTGCAGGCCGGCAGGCACCGCAATGGTCACGCCGCCCTCGTCGCAGCGGCGCAGGTACTGAAACAGATCCGGAAACCGCCGGTGGTGGAGAAACTCATCGACATCCACGACCGCCACCCAGTCAGCGCGTCCCCGGCTTTCCCGCCAGCAGGAGTTTCGCAGCTGGGTGAGTTCTCGTTCGGAGCAACCGGCTTTGCGTCCAAAGGGACGAACCTCCACGTTGTGGAATGATCCGGCGATCTCGCGCGTGCCGTCGGTGGAGTGGTTGTCGAACAGGACGATGCGGGTGGCGAAAGCGTAGTGGCGCAAGAAATGGGGAAGGATCCGTTCTTCGTTCCACACGACGCAGTAAACGTCGAATCGGGGCAGAATGCCGTCGGGACGCGGGGTAACCGTGCGCCGCGGTTCCTTTTCGAGTGTGCCGTCGCCGTGCACGCGAACGCGGCGGGAAATCGCTTCGCCGGGCGGTAAGGCAGGCAGTCCGCACTTCGCCGTCAAAAAATAGGCGGATCGGTAGAGGGCGGTAAATGGCGCCCGTAGCCAACGATTGGCAATGCCGGCGCGCCAGCCGTTGAAACGGTGGACCGATAGGGCCAAGAATTCGGCGCTAGCTCCGTTCCGGTTGAAATCCTCCCGGAGCAGCGTCAGAAATCCAGCGCCCGGGGGATTGGCCGGTACCGATCGCCTTGGCGCCACACGTATGGCGGGGCCTGCTTGGGCACGCCAGGCGGCTAGTTCTCCGGCCACCTCCCACGGTTTGGCGAAGCAGCACGCTAGCGCGTAGTCACGGGCCGCGCGAGGTGTTTCGCCCCGGCGTAACTCCCGTCGATAGATCCGGGCAAACAGCAGTGGCAGCGCCGGGGAAAATAGCGTCCACAGCCAGCGGCTGGCGCGCGCGCGGGTGAAGCCGCCGGCCCGGGCATCGGTGAAACCGGTGCGTCGCATCCGTGTCCCCCAGCCCTTTAATGTAGCGTCCCGGCTTTCGTGTATGACCATCGGCTCGCGCAAAAAAACAATCGACCGTCCGTTGCCCCGCAACCGAATGGCGAGTTCGTTCTCCTCACCCGCCGCGCGATCTACCGGCCAGCCGCCGGCGCGTTCAAGATCCGTGGCGCGGATCATCACGTTGCCCCCGAAGGTCGCGCGGTCATCGAGTCTTCTCCATTCGGCATCGAGCCAACGCTGCACGAGCCGCTCGGTAAATCGCTCGCGCACTTGCCCCGCGCAGGCGGCGGAGGCCGCATCGGCTTCCAAGGCGGCTTGGGCGTGGGCAATCCACTCCGGTGCCAGAACACTGTCCCCGTCGACAAATTGCACGTACTCCGCGCGGCTAATTTCTTGGAGTAGCTGAAAGCCTCGCTGACGCGCGGCCCCCGCATTGGTTTCCCTGGCCGGCATCCGCTGCACGAGGACGCTGCGGGCGTTGGCTAACTCGCGGCTGTCGTCGGTAGAATGTGAATCGACGTACACGACGGGAACGCCGGGGGGGAGGGAGTCCAGGC
>JAYUBV010000090.1:0-2476 GCA_043740655.1 Pseudomonadota bacterium
TTTTGGGTACAGTAGGTGCGCCGGGTTACGTCAGCGTAGTCATCATGGCGTGGCTGACGCTTAGCTCTTTCCGCGGCCTTTCCGTGCGCCGCGACCTACCCAAGATCATAGGCCTAAGCCTAGGCGCCTGCCTGGCGGCGGTGGCCCTGCACCTCATCATGAAGGATCAGGCCCCGGAAGCCAGCCTATGGCAGGGCGGAATGGTCGGCCGAAAGGTCGGTGAGTTCTTAAGCCACTACTTCAACGTGACCGGCTCCATCCTTATCATCTGCTTCGGGTTCCTCATTACCGGAATTTTGACCACCGGTTGGTCGGTGACGCGGGTAGTGGAAAGTTTATTCCAGGCGGACAACCGTTTAGAGGACGAAGAACCTTCGACGGCCCCCGTGCGCCCGGTCTCGGTGCCCATGGCGAAGGCAGCGGTTGGCGGAGCGCCGGCTTCGGCAGGCAAGGCCAAGAAGAAGCCCGTGAAACGGAATTTGAAGTTAGTGAAGAATGACGACGAGGATGATTCCGAAAAAACGGAGGAGATCGATCTCAGCGCGCTGGCCGCCGGTGAAGATGAAGATGGCGAACCCGATGCCGAAGCGGTGAAGAAGCCCGGCGAGTTCGAGCCGATGAGGCCTTTCGAAGGCAAGTACGACGCCCCTTCGACCCGTATTTTGAAAAACCTCACGAACGACGCCAAGAAGATGTCGCGCGGCGAGGTCAAAGAAAAAGGCGCCGCCCTTGTGGAAGCGTTGCTCGGTTTCGGCATTAGTGGACAGATCGGTATCATCACGCAAGGCCCCTTGCTGACGACTTACGAATACAAGCCGGCCGCCGGTATGAAGCTTTCGAAGATTGCCGCACTCCAGGACGACTTGGGCGTGATGATGGGAACTCCGCAGTTGCGTATCGTGGCGCCTATTCCGGGGAAAACCACCGTAGGAATTGAAGTGCCGCGTCCCACGGCCGAAATGATTTCGCTCAAGGAGGCGCTGAACGAGAAACAGTTCTGGGACAAGAAGCTGCGCCTACCTATCGCGTTGGGCCGTACGACCGACAACGTGAACATGTTTGGCGATCTCGCGGCGTTTCCACATCTGCTCGTAGCGGGTGGGACCGGTAGCGGTAAATCGGTATTCATCAACTCGCTCATCATGAGCTTGGTGTTCCGGATGAGCCCCAAAGAGCTGCGCATGATTCTGGTCGATCCCAAGATGCTCGAGCTCGTCGCCTTCGATGGCCTTCCGCACTTGGTCACGCCCGTAATCACCGACAACGGCGTCGCTTACAACGCGTTGACGTGGGCGGTGCAAGAGATGGAGCGCCGCTACGCCCTGATGGCCGAGTCGAGTTCCAAGAACATCGACACGTACAACGAGAAGCAAAAGGGAGATAACAAGATTCCGTTCCTCGTCATCATCGTGGACGAGCTGGCCGACTTAATGATGTCGGGCGGCAAGGACGTCGAAGTGGCGATTACGCGTCTAGCGCAAAAAGCGCGCGCGGCCGGAATTCACCTGGTGCTGGCGACGCAGCGTCCGTCGACGGACGTGGTCACCGGTCTAATCAAAGCCAACATGCCTTCACGCATCTCCTTTAGGGTACCCTCGGGTATCGACTCGCGCACGGTGCTCGACACCGGTGGCGCCGAGAGCTTGATGGGACGTGGCGACTGCTTGATGATTCAACCAGCGGCCCCATTACGTCGACTGCACGGCACCTTCGTCCCCGAAGAAGACCTAGCCCGCGTCGCCAAGAGCATCAAGAACGGCCGGGATCTAACGAAGCACTACATTCACTTTTCGAATGAGATGCCGGGGAAGTAGTTCCCAAGCACGTCCGCTAGTGGGTAAGGGCGGGGAAGTCGGCGTGCTAAAATAGAGGGCAATGCGCCCAACCTACCGACCCGAAATCGACGGACTTCGTGCCGTGGCGATTCTTTCGGTAATCGGCTTTCACGCCTTTCCCCGTTTTTTTCCCGGGGGATTCGTCGGGGTTGATATTTTCTTCGTGGTGTCGGGCTACCTCATTACCGACATTCTTTGGCGAGAATTGGAACAGGGTGCATTCTCCTTCGCCGATTTTTACGGACGGCGGTTGCGCCGCTTGGTCCCTTCGCTTTTTTTGGTACTATTGGCGGTTCTGGCGCTAGGTTGGTTTCGCCTGCTTTACGATGAGTACCGCGATTTGGCCCGGCATGTGATCGCGGCGAGCGGTTACGTGTCCAATTTTCTTTTGTGGACGGAAGCGGGCTACTTTGATCGTTCCGGACTTTCCAAACCCTTACTTCACCTTTGGTCCTTAGCGGTAGAGGAGCAGTTCTACCTTATCTGGCCCGTGGCACTTTGGGTGACGTTTCGTTTACGGATTCCGCTAGCGGCCATTATTTCGCTGCTGGTGGTGACCTCGTTTCTTTTCAGCCTCGGCGCCTCAGCGCGGAATGCCTCCGCCGCCTTTTTTTTGCCGTTCGGACGTATCTGGGAGTTCG
>JAYUBV010000091.1:0-2466 GCA_043740655.1 Pseudomonadota bacterium
CGAAAACGTGGGGATGGCGGCGGACCATTTTGTCGGCGGTAGCTCTAGCGACCTCTTCGAGATCGAAGGCTTTCTTTTCTTGCGCGATCTCGGAATGCAAAACGACTTGTAGCAATAGGTCGCCCAACTCTTCTTTCATCATCGGAAAATTTTTCGCCTGAATTGCCTCGTAGGCCTCGTGCGCCTCCTCGATGAGGTACGGCAGCAAGCTCTTGTGAGTTTGTTTACGATCCCACGGACACTCTTTACGCAAACGCGAGACGACGTGAACGAGACGTGAAATTTCGGGAAGTGGCTTATTCGGCATGGGAGAAGTTTATATGGTGCATTATTGCCGCTGCAATCGGAAACGAATAAAAAAGACCATGACTTTAAAATCACTCACCAATCTTTCCGTCGCTCTGTTCTTAAATTCGGCCGTTTCCTTGGGCGACGCCCCTCCCGGGCAGGCGCCCGTACCCGTCATTGACGTAGAGAGTTACCGATTAAAAATAGACCTCGACCCGCGTAAGGACGTGGCGGAGTTCGGCGGCACCGTTGAGATCCAGCTGCGGGCGCTTGAGACGGTGAGCCAAATCGTGCTCAATGCCGAGCAGATGAAAATCCAGCGCGTGCTCTTCTCGCGGGCGGGCAAACAAGAACTCGTCTTTCGCCAGAAGGACGACAAGGTTCTCGAAATTGATTTGGAGAAGCCACTTCTAAAACACCGGCCGATCGTGCTGCGCATCGAGTATCGGGCCAAGGTGAACGAGAATCACTATGGCTTGTTCAAGGTCACCGACCCCGACGACGCCGCGCGCGGCAATCTGTTCTTCACGCAGCTGGAGGCCGAAGGGGCGAGGCGTTTCTTTCCCTGTCACGACGTTCCGGCGGATAAAGCGACCACCGAAATTGAAGTGGCCACGTTGGCCGAATACGGCGTGGTCTCCAACGGCCGTCGTATTTTCGACAAAGCCTTTACGAAGGACAAAGAGAAATGGCACCGCGTACAGTGGAAACAGAGCAAGCCGCACTCGACTTACCTCGTCGCCTTGGCCGTAGCGCCGTTCGGCAAAATTACCGCCAATAAAAAGGGGCTGGAGCTTTCGCTGTACGTAGGCCCCCAGCGCGTTAAGGAAGCCAAGTTTTTGCAGGACGCGATGCCTAAGTTGATAGAGATTCACGAGACACTGCTCGGCGTGAAGTACCCGTGGGATAAGTATGCCGTCGTCGGGGTTCCCACGTTCGTGTGGGGCGGCATGGAGAACACTTCGGTCACTTTTCAGAATGAAGGGCGTACGGTGCTCTTCGATCCCAAGTCGGCGTCGGAGCAGCACCGAATCATCGGGCTGTCCGCGCACGAGCTGGCGCACCAGTGGTTCGGTGACTACGTAACGTTGGCGTGGTGGGACGACATTTGGCTGAACGAGGCGTTTGCAACCTACGTGGAAGGGGAAGTTTCAACCGCCTACTTCAATAATGAGCGCAGCGCCCTGACCGGTATCACGGGAATCTGGGAGTCCTATTTCCGTCAGGAAGACGGGCCTCGCAGCCACGCCATAGTCGAGAAGAATAAGAAGGGCACCGAGGATGCTTTCGATTCCATCAGCTACGAAAAAGGCGCCAACGTTCTGAAGACGCTCGAGGTTTATCTGGGTCGCCCGAAGTTTCTGGCGGGGCTGAAGACTTATTTGAAACAGTTTGCATTGGGGAACGCCAACTACGACGACTTCTTCAACACGATGGCCAAATCGTCGGGGGAAAGCCTGGACGATTTCAAGAAGACCTGGGTTTTGGAACGCGGTTATCCCGTGCTGAGCTATAGCGGAAAGTGGGACAGAGAGAAGAAGGACTACGCACTGCAGGTGGCCCAGCGGTCCAATCACGCTAGCGACAAGACGACGTTTCGCTTCCGGCTTCCGGTTGTGCTGCATCGGCGTACCGCCCCCGCGTACGAAAAAACGGTGATGATCGAAATGGGATCCTCCGGGGGCAAACTGGTAGAGCGCCACATTATTCCGGTGTCCGAGGCGCCGGAGTGGGTCACCCTTAATCCGGGCGGCAAGATACTCGCCAAGCTAGAGAGCTCCGATGATCTGTCCACCCTCGAATTGCAGATGACGCACGATCCGGATCCGGTCACGCGGCTGTGGGCGGCGCGGCAGGTAGCGGATCCCTTGTTTGTGAACCGCCCGCTTTCCGAAGCGGCGGAATTAGCGCTTTCGCGCTGGCTAAAGAACGAGAGCTCGCCCTACGTGCGGGCTTCATTGCTGGAGCTTTTCCAGAAAAAGTACTTTAAGTACCTTCCAAAACAACTGGCGGCTACGCTGTTGGAGTTGCACGAGCAGACGAGCGGGAAGGAGCCTGCCGCGATGGCTAAGTTTGAGGCATCGCCGCTATTTCTGTCCGACCCGATGGGCTGGCGTATTTTCCAGATGGAAGATCGTGGCCGCAGGTCTTGGCCAACGCGCGTATTTCGCCCGCCGC
>JAYUBV010000092.1:0-8159 GCA_043740655.1 Pseudomonadota bacterium
GGGGCAGTGCTGGCCTCCACCGCTACTCGCCAGTACGAGTTTGGGATCAATCGCGCGGGCGTCCGTCCCTTCAATTCCAACGGCGGTTTGTGCGTCGGCCAAAACGGGGCCCCCGCGGCCGGCCCCTTCCTCGGAAGCCCCGTGAGTGCGGTTGTCGGGTCAAATGGTGTGATTTATGTTCTAAGCGCCAATGGAGGGCCTATTTCGACGTTACAGGCCTTTTTGCCGAACTCAGCCGGGATCTGGGACACATCGTACGGAACTGTAGTCACCATCAATTCAGCGGCTCCGTCGGATTTGGCGATCGATCCGTATTCACGTTTCCTTTTCGCCGGGTTTCAGACGGCTCCCGCCGGGGTGAACGTTTATAAAATAAAGGCCGACGGCACTTTAGATACGACGGTGGCCGATACGGCTTTGGTGGGGGCGGTGAGCAACTTGAGGGTCGACCCGCTGGGGCGTGGTTTCTTCGCCGTAGAGGGCCACGCCTTAATGAAGGGCTTCACTTACGACGGCAATGGTAAGTTGCTGCAGCTAGTGCTGACGACGACACCGGGCTTAACCACCGATCAGCAAACTGCCGCTTTGCCTTTTCCCCTATTTAACTAGCACAACCAGAGTGCCGCCATCGCGACGAGGGTCGGGCCGAGTGCATATCCGAACAGTTTCACCGGACTGATTCCCGAGTGGCCAAACGCCGACCGAAGAATCGCAAAGCCCGCGGGATTGGGTGCATTGGCGATCACGGTTAGCCCGCCGCCCGCCACCGCTCCGGCGACCAGCGCGTATTTCAATCCGTCGGATAGGCCAGGCACCTGCGTCCCCAGAAAGGTGAGCGCGGCATTGTCCATGATTGAGGTCAGGAATGTGGCGCCCAGAAAGAGGGGGGCCTCCGTAAACTTGGTGACCAGCGGTTGCAGCCACCAGCTTTGCAAACTGCCGAGCACGACCAGGCCAGCCAAAAAAAATCCGACGAGCAAACTTTCTTTCAGCTTCAGCTCTTCCTGATACTTTTGCGTTATCAAGGTGAACCCGATGAAGAAAAGAAAAACTCCCAAGAAAAAAACCGGATGGTGTGCCGTCGCCACGACGAGCCCCAAGAAGGTCAGGTGCACCGCGGTCATCCAAAACGGCACGTCGGCGGCTTTGTCTTTGGGCAACGGGGGTAGCGCCGTGAGTTCGTCTTTTAGATAAAGGGCCGCGAGCGAGGCGTTTACGTAAACGGCCAAGGCCGCTTTCCAGCCAAAGTGTTGCAGCATGAACGAAAGATCCCAGTGCCACCGGCTTGCCACCATCAAAACCGGGGGGGCGGCGAAATGGGTGAGCACGCCCCCGATAGAAATGTTTACGAACAGAACGGCCAACGTGACGTATTTGAAACGGTCCGAGACATTGCGATCGTAGAACTGTTTCTTCAGGAGAAGCGCCACCATGGTCATGGCGGCGGGCTCCGTTATGAAACTTCCTAGTAATGGTCCGGCCACGAGGGCCACGTGGTAGGAGGAGATCGCCTCTTTGATCGGAAAAAGCGACGCGGCGACCTGCACTAGTTTGCCGGCCAGCTCGTTGAGCGGTCGTGTAGCGGCGACGGTCATGATGACGAACACAAACGCGGCTTCGGTGAAGTCCTGTTTCTCGATGAAATGGATAGCAAACTTCCCACCGTCGGCCGCGGTAAGGGCCACCACTAAGAGGCCCGCCCAAAGCCCAAAGACAATCTCGACCTCGCCCAGCAGGTGGAAGGTATTTTCAGCGATGGAGCCCTCGGGGTACTTCTCTGCTATTTTCTGGAATTTTTTTACGGAAAAGGTGTGAAGGACGGCCAGGGCAAACAGGACCGAACCGAGCACTTCAAATGGATGGGGCATGGCTGTTTTTTATCTCATGATTGGTCACATGTTTGGCAAGTCATTTTGGGTTAGGAGGACCGGCACGTTATGCATTGCGCGTGCAGGACATAGTGAATGGGGAATGAGTCGTTTGTCGCCGGCCGTAATTATTTCAGAGTAGTGGGACGGCGGTAAGCCGGTACCTGAGCCGGGCCGCCGATGCCTTTGAAGAACAGGTCGGGGTTGCTCAGCGTGGGCGACCGCGAGAGGTCGGGCTGCACGGGTGGCAACAAACGCGGCGGTGTCCCGGTTTGCCCGTCGGGGGCCGTGACCGCGTTACTCATCGGGTTGTTGCCGGTAAAGGAAACTTGGCTCGAAATGAAACGGCCATCGAAATTGATGCCTACTCCACTTCCTTGCGGATTCATCACTTGGGCGCCCTCGGCGCCGAAAGAAAATCCACTCGATACCCGAGTCGCTTGAGACTCGGCGTGGGCGTGTCCCACGATGCCGAAGAGTCCCAACAACAACCACCAGTGCCACGAGAATGTCGAAGTGCGTTTCATAGGTAGAGGGTGGAAAGGAACCCTCTGCTTATAGAGTAGTCGCGAAATGTGCTGCCATTGTGACGGTGATTTCTATCGCCATGTCAGTGGTTTAGTGGGGGTCCGATTGGTCGCCCCGGAACAATTCCACGAGCTGCTCCGTCGAACGCTTGGAGAAGTTGATAAGCGCCTGCTCGTCCTGGTGCACGCCGTACTGCTCGGTCAGCATTTTCTCGTCGTGCTCGCGGAATTTTCGCACGGTCTCGTCGACGCGATCTGCGGACAGCCCCAAAGTCCGCAGTACGTCGCGGGTCATCTCGAGACTGGTGGCGTATACCTCGCGGTAAATCTGAGTGATGCCCAAATCCATCAGGTGGTGGGCGTGTTGGCGGTTGCGGGCGCGTGCAAAAATTTTGAGGTGGGGAAAATGGGTCCGTACAATTTCAGCCGTGCGCAGCGAGGCATCGACGTCGTCGATCGCCAGAATAAAAATCTTGGCGTGCCTAGCCCCCGCCGCTTCCAGCAGATCGAGCCGGGAGGCGTCGCCGTAATAAATCTTCACGCCGTACTTCAGCACCACGCTGACGTGCTCGGGATCGTGCTCCAACGCGGTGAAGTCAAAACCCTTTAGCTTTAGGACACGCGCGGGAATCTGGCCCATGCGGCCGTAGCCCGCAATCAGCACCGGATTTTCGTGCATCGGTACGCTGTCGAAGGGGCGCGGCCCCGGCCGTAGCCGCGGGGTGAGCAGCTTATCGTTGATACCTACGAGCAACGGCGTGACCGCCATCGAAAGCGTCACGATCAGAATCAGCAGCGACGAGGTTGCCGAGTCGAGCAGTCCGTACTGCACGCCGAGCGCGAATAGTACGAAGGCAAACTCTCCACCCTGCGAGATGGTGGCGGCCATGTTCAGCGAAGATTCGGCGCCGAGCTTGGCGGCCCGGCCCAGCCCGATGAGCACGGCGGACTTAATCGCGATGAGGCCGACCACGCCAGCAATCACGACTCCCGTTTTTGCGTTCAGTAGTCCGTAGTCCACCGTCATGCCAACCGAGATAAAGAACAGACCGAGCAGCAGTCCTTTAAAGGGCTCGATATCGGCTTCCAGCTCGTGGCGGTATTCCGAGTCGGCCAAGATAACGCCGGCGAGAAACGCACCGAGCCCCATTGACAGGCCGATTGCCCGCATGAGGAGCGCGATGCCTAGCACCAAAAGTAGCGACGCCGCGGTGAAGATCTCTTTCGTCCGCGCGCGCGCAATGATGCGGAAAAGTGGTTTCAAAACGTAACCGCCGCCGAACGCGATGCCGAGAATCACCGCCGCCACCGTAGCCGGGTGGGCCATCGTTGCTTGCGCCGAGGCGTGCGGCGCCAGCTGCGGCAAAATCGCCATTAGGGGAATGGCCGCTAAATCCTGGAACAACAAAATGGCGAACGAGGTTTGTCCAAACGGCGTGTTGAGCTGATTGCGTTCCGTGAGCAGCTGCGTAGCGAACGCTGTCGACGATAGCGAAAGTCCGATGCCCGCCAGCACCGCAGTTATTGGCGGCAGGTCGAGGGCCATCGCGGCGGTAGTTAGCAGTGCGCTGGTGCCGATCACCTGAGCGGCGCCCATGCCGAAGACCGCGCGGCGTAGCGACCATAAACGGCTTGGTTTTAATTCCAGCCCGATGATGAACAGAAGAAACACGACTCCGAACTCGGCGAAGTGACCCACCGACTTGGTGTCTTGAATGAGCCCGAGCCCCCAGGGGCCGATGGCGGAACCGGCCATGAGGTACCCCACGACCGAGCCAAGCCCCAGCGCCTTAGACAACGGCACGGACACCACGGCGGCGGAAAGGTAGATCAGCATTTCGAATAGCGAATGGTCGGGATGCATGTGGGACATGGTATCATTTGTCGAGATGACCCGACGGCTGCTAACTTTCCTCCTCGTTACGTTATTAGCCGGCTGTGCGACGACGATGTCGGGCGAATGGGAATTTCGTGAGTTTGCCGACCTTCCCAAAGCTGACCTGTCGAAGGTCTATACCGCTACTCTCAAAAAAAGTTCCGCGAAGCTTAAACTTTCCGGTGGGCGCAATGCCGTTTGCGACACGGGAATTTGTATTGTCTCGTGGAGTAAGCCGAAGCTAACGCTGTTCCGAAACGGCAACGAAGGAAAGACCGCGGCCCGGGGAAACGGAACCTTCACCTTGGACCAAGTGGAAACCATGGAGTTGCAGGCCGGACTTACGTCGGCCGCGGGCAACGATCCGAAGCTGGCAAAAGGTCGGATCAACAATCTCGGTTACCAATGTTCCCCGACCTCGTGCCGACTAACGCTTTTCTTCTATACGGAGAAGAATGACCTGGCGACGGAAGATCAAATTCTGACCGGCCTTTTGGGTGGGCGCTTTTACAAGGAGTGACGATTGTGAAAACCTTAGTTCTCTCGCTCGGCTTGTGGTTCGCTACGCTTCCCGCGTTTGCCAAAATCGATAAGAGCTTTGTGGCGCATCGGGGCGGAATCTTGAAAATCAACGTGTCGCCCGAAGCGCTGTTTTTTCACACCGCGGGGGAGGATGGAAAAGCGCGCACCTGGTGGTTCGATTGCCTCTGTTCACTCTCCACTTTCAATCACGGCACGAACCTCAAAGTGTACGACGCGGCTTTCTTGCCCGGACGTAAATCGGTAAGCACTGCGCTGGGCGGATTACTGGCGGTGTGGAACACCGAAACGGGAGATCCAATCCAAACGCTGAAAGGGCACGATGAGTACGTCAGCCACATTACCGTATCGTGGGACGCCAAGCGTTTTTATACCTCCGGCGCGGACGACAAAATCATCGAGTGGGACTTAGAAACCTTGAAGGAACTCGGAAGGTACGAAACGAAATCCCCGGTAGGGGTGTTGGAGGCGGCTCTTCCGGATCGTCTCTTCACCGTCGGACTGCGCGGACTGCTGCTCTGGAATCGTGGCAGTAAGAAAGTGGAGGCCACCGTCTTAGATCTGCCTTACGCCTTCGCCGCCGCCCAAAGCGGAGATAGTTTTTTTCTGGCCGGGGACACCGCCAACAACTTTCCCGTGCAGCGCCGTGACCGCAAAACCGGCGCACTGCAGGCGACCTATTTAGGGGCGAAGCAAACCATACGGGGGCTCGCCACCTCTCCCGATGGCCGCTGGGTGGGCGCGAGTGAGTGGCAGGGGCCCGTGCTGGTTTGGGAGCAGGCGACCGGCGCGTTGGTCTACCGATCCGACTCTGAAGTACCGCATACGCTGAGCCTCGCATTCGTTCCCGAAGGACGCGGCCTTTTGGTTGGTGACACTGAGGGTCGCGTAAACGCGCTTCGTTTCTGACCCGCCAGTTTCAAAATTTCCCCCCAATTGATTCTTCAACGCTTACCCGGACTTGACGCAAATCTGAAGAAATCAGATCACGACGGCACAATTCGCGAACATTCGATCACTAGGATGGGGGATAGCGCGTGAATCCTCCCCGCAGTTCGTTTGTTTAAGGAGCCCCGATGAACACGTCCCGTAAAGTGCTAACCCATACCCGTGACGCCGCTCCGTTGAAGCTGGTCCACTCGGTTAATAGCCGCAATTCAAGAAACTCCCACGTGCTGAACGATCGCCAAACTCGCTGGTCGCTAGTGGGCGCTTCCGCCATTCTGTCGGTGGGCTTTCTCACTACGGCGCCGGGCTTTCTTGATTTAGGCGCCTTTTATTCCGGTACGGTTCACCTCGTGCTTTGGGCGACGCTGGTGCTGACTTGGAGCGCCTTCGCGCAGACGTATAAAGGAGAGGTGAAGCTCGGATTCAGATCCGCTTACGCCATTCCGTTTTACATCGCCTTGGCACTTACCAGCTTTCTCTTCTACAGTGTGGGCGCGGGCAACCGTCTTATGACGGAAGGTCTTTACTGGATCGATGTCTCGCAGTCGTTGCACCAGACCTACAGCCTGGGCAACGCCCGGGGGCCGGCGCTTTATCCTTTCTTGGCGAGCCTCCTCCACTCGCTATTTGGATTTAAAGAGCAGCACCTTTTCTGGATTAACTTTATGGCTTGCGCGTTTTTATTTACGCTGATGATTCGCGCGGGCGAGCGACTTACGAAAAACCGTTGGTACGGAATTGTATCGGTACTCATCCTTGCCTCCTTCCCCATGTTCGGAGTTATGGCGACGGGCAACGGGCCCGAAGTTTTGAACGCTCTGTTGGTGGCGGCGATCTGTTATCAGATCTACCGCTTTGTGCAGGACCCCGGCTTAGTGCGCGCGGAATTCGCCGCGGCCTTGACGTTGCTAGCGGCCCAGTGCCAGCCCGCTTCGTTACTGTTCCTCGTGCCCATTGGAGCTTTGGTTTACCAGAATCGCGCTAAGTTATTGGGGGAGACCCCGGACTTGAAAACGGTTCTCTTGCCGGTGCTGGCAATTCCGGTGGTCTCGCTAATTTTGGCGAATGGCTGGCTCGGTGCCAGTATTAACCTTACTTACTTCGTGGATAATCTCCGCGAAACGGCCGACTTCCTGCTGAATCGCGGCGGTCACTTCCCGGTTTCGTCGCAGGTATTTACGCTGGCGGCGATCTCCGGATTGGCCATGCTCGCATCGCAGTGGCAGCGAGTCATGAAAACGAATTACACCGCGCTGCGGGCTTCGGGCTATTTCCTAGGCGGGCTCTTCTTGGTGTCGCTGGCGACTTTCGCGTTTGAGCTGCGCGAACTGGGTCAGTTCGCCGATGCACGCTGCATGCTGGTTTTCTTGCCGGTCTTGGCGTTAAGCGCCACCTATCCGATCTACCGCCTCCACGAAAAAGGGGTGGCGGCGTCGGTGATCGGTTTGTTGATAGTAGCTAACTTCTGCTACCAGCTTCCGAACCACACGCGCACGCTAGCGATGAACCTGGATAGCAAAGTGCACCAAGTGGTCACGCGGCGTCCGGCTACGAACGTGGCCCCGCCGCTGGGCGGAGCGCGCTTGGCTCGCGGTCGTAGCGCGAGTCAGTACCGCTAAGCTATAATTAGAACCATGCGCTCCCCAGGTTTGCTTTCTCTGCTTGTAGCGGTCTCGTTTTTAGCGAGCTGCGCTAGTCAGCCACGTCAACCGCAGGCGCAGCGCAAAACGGCGTCGCATCCGGCCTCTCCGGTCGAGGTGGCGCCTCCGTTTGGCAAAAACGAATGCGCGACCCCGGGTGACGTTAAGCATTGGGAAGTTGCTTACTGTTTGTGGAAAACGGGTACCGACGACGAATTCAGCGGCGCGGTTCAGGAGTGCTTAAACGGAGAAATTAAGAGCGACCCTTCGATTCCCAAATCCGAATGCGATCGCAAGTTAGTTTTAAAAACTTCCATGGTCCGTAATCTCTGCGCCATGACCGCAATCGCCGAAGCGGGGGCGCGAAAACCCGATTCGCAGACGGAGTGTTTTCGTAAACGCTTCGATAAATTTATTCCCACCACCGTAAAAACCGCTCACTAAATGTTTTCGTTCCTAGGGGGTGTAAATTCCACCCGTGTTCTCGACGGCCCCTGTAAAGCCGCCGAATACGAAAAATTCTTGTGTCGTGGGAATCATCGTAAAATCGTAACGTCCAGAGGGTGATCCGGTCGCCGCAGTTGCTGACCAGGTTCCGGCGGTGCCGGCAGAGGGGTCGTATTTCCAGGTGTCGATTAGATAGCTCGGGTTTTGGCCGCCCCAAATATACATAGCAGTGGCGATAACGGCGGCGCCGTGGCTGTATCGGGGGGGCGGGTTGGTTGCCATTGCGGTGGTTGACCAAGCGCCACTGTAAAGG
>JAYUBV010000093.1:0-8146 GCA_043740655.1 Pseudomonadota bacterium
TCCCGTTAGGCAAGCCCGGTGGGTTGTCGACCAGCTCCCGGCGCGCCGGGCCCGAATATCCAGCCGGCCCCAGTAAATTTCTCATCGCGAAAAAGGGGGCGGTCTCGGTGCTGCCCAACGGCAATCCTAGCGCACAACGCAAGTGATTCTCAAACTGACTCGTGGCCGCCGCATTCTGCGAGTAGTGCGCGGTGTTGTGCACGCGCGGAGCCAGCTCGTTGATCCACAGCCGATTCCCCATCTGAAAAAATTCGATCGCAAGGCAGCCTTCCCAATCCAACTCTTCGAGCACCTTCACCGCCGTCTCGCGCGCCTCCGTCTCTAGCTCGACGGAAACACCCAGTGCGGACGCCGGCCCCTTCACCCACCAGCAGATCCCCTCTTCCTGGTTGGAGGCGACGAGCGGATAGACCACGGTCTCACCGTGCGCGTTACGCATCACTACTATCGCCAGCTCCTGATCGAAGGGTGCGTGCTCCTCCGCAAACACGATGCTGTCCACCTTGGCGGCTTCTTCGAAAAAACGGGTGACGACGTCGGACGGCGTCGCGTCCGTGACGATGAGAATACCTTTGCCGTCGTAACCACGGCTGCCCCACTTCAAAACGTGCAGCCGCTTGCCCGGTCGCCATTTACGGTAAGCATCGAGGTTTGAGAACGCATCGAACGGGCTCGTCGGAAACCGCTTGGCCTTCAGCCAGCGCTTCTGATCGATCTTGTTTTGGATGACCGAAAAAATATCCAGAGGCGGACAAAACTCGACATTCTTGCCGCGACTGACCGCACGCAGTGTCGGGAGATCCACGAACTCATTTTCGAAGACCACCACGTCGGTACCCTGCAGAATTCGCGCTAACGCGGCGGCGTCGGTCCACGGCCCTTGCTCGGTGCGCGATGCGAGTTCGTACGCGGGCTCATCGGCCGCCTGCCCGTACACGGCCGGGGCCGGGGCGCCAAGCCTCGCGGCAGACTCCATCAACATGCGGGCCAGCTGCCCGCCACCCAGGATGGCCAATTGCTTCATGACCTCCCTTGTAATCGGGCCGGGGGCGATTGAAAAGTTTCTGCTGAAAGGGGCGACAAAGTTGCCCGGTAATTGCACCTGCTCGAGGCCGCCAGCTCGAACGACGATACGCAAAGGCTGACGTTTGGAAGGATTCACAGCGGCGTAATTGAAGCTCCCGGTGTTACACTTCTCGGGTGAGCCCATTCCACTTCGCCCTCGTCTGTTTCACCACCCTCGTCGTAATACCGACCGCCATGGCGGGAAACAAGCGATCGCCGGACTGCGCGGCAATTAATGCAGAGGTTGCCCGGCCCCTATCGCGCGTGGAAGAGGTGTGGGCGGCGATGCACCCGGCCCGGCGTTCGCACGAAGAGCAGATGGGAATGACCTACCTCATCGAGAAGGCGATGAGCGCTGGCGGCAAGAACCTGACCCAAGCCGAGACCTTCGAGTACGCCCAGCGCTCCATCGAGCGCGCCCGGCAGCAGGAGTCGCATTGGGATGCCACTTTTCTGCTTGAGCACCTGATCAAGACCAAGGCGGAAGATCCGGTGCGCGGACTTACGGCCGATCAGCTCTTCGAGCTGTTCAAGGAGTTCGGCATCGAAAACTCCGCGGTCGTGATGAAAGAGCACGAGCGTTTTTTCAAAGCGCTCAGGCCCGAGCAGCTCGTCGAACTAACGCAGATTTACGTGGACCGGGTTCCCGCCGTGATGGAATCGCAGGGCGCGGTATTTCCACTTTCGGAAAAGCAACGCACCGATATCTTTCTGGCCCAGGCCAAGCAAAACGGCCGCTTCGTCATTCGTGACTCCCGCTACGGCACTAAACCCGATCACGTGGCGACATACAAAGAATACGGATTCCAACCGATCGCCATTCCGAAATCTTCGGAGAGGCGAATTCTGGGCCTCGCGTTTGCCAGCGATCCGCTGCTGACGCTGCATATCGGTGCCATCAGGGACGTACCGGCGATCGACAATACGACTCCGCTCGAAACGAAAACGCCGGGCGAGGTCAGTATCCGCAGCACGGTCGACGAGATCTCCCGGAAGTATCCCGAGCTCATTTCACCGCAAGAAGCGGCGATTCTGTGGGACCGGGTAAAGAACATCGAAGTCGGCTTCCGGCTTCTCGGCGAATCGGCGAAGCTGAAGGAACGGGGTATTCCCACTCCCAGCACCTCGGGGAAACTGCTGGCCCTGGCGATGGGCTACAAGGAGGCCGACGTCGCGGGCGGCAAGCTAAGCGATCGCTCCACTCATCAACTTTACGAGCTGTCGCTCGATCTGGCGATGGCGCTCGACAAACCACCGTTCGAGGGGGTCCCTATCGACGCCGAAGTATGGCAGGGAAAAAACGCCAAAGATTACCTCGATGTGCTGGCCAATCTGCGCGATCTTTCGCACCTGCACGGTAACCACCAGGCCGCGTGGAACAAGGCCCGGGGCGAGGCGGGAATTGAGAGCGGGATTCGCGCCGCCGATCTCCCGGCGCTGAAGGCTCGCACGCGGCAGGCGGTGGTCGAAGCGCTGCAAAACGTATTCAAAGAGAGCAAGATCACCATCGCCCGCGAGGACCTCGACGCGCTTTATGAGCGTTGGGGATCGATCGAGCCCATCGTCACGTTGGCCGCGCGCTTTCAAGGGAACGTCCGGTGGCGCAAGGAAATTCCCGCGCTAGCCAAGGTACTGAAGGCCGTTTTGGGCAACCATTTTGAAAAGTTGAAGTACGAAGGGGACCCGGCGGACGCAGGGGACCAGGAAAAAGCCAAAGCCCAGCTGGCCATGCTGACCACCGACAAGGCCAGGGCGGCGTGGCGCGAAAATCGATCACGCATCGATATATTCGACCCGAACACGGTGAAACAGGAAACCGACGGTCAACGCGTGGAGCGGGCGCGGTCGATGGCGGTAACGAACCTCATTCCCAACCTGCGCCAGCGCGCGCAGGGCTCGCAGCTCACGGGGGTCCTGCGCGAAAAACTTCTGGCGATGGTCACGGGAAGTAAAACCCCGTCTCCACGCGAGCTCCTGCGTGAAGTAAATCCCGACGGCGGCAAGATCGAGCGCACCCTGCTGCACGCCTTAACCGAGGCCGAAGATCCGGTGGCCATGCGCAAGATGGCCGCGTGGCTGAAGGGCAACGCCCCCAACTACCTCTACGGCGAAGAGACCATCGGCGACCTCACCTCAATAGTGGGAGCTCTTCATCCGCCCAAGAAAGAGCCACCGTCGGTGGTGTTCACGACTACGTTCGACAATCCCAAGATGCTTATCACCATCGGCGACGTCGTCGACACGTCCTCGTGCCAAAACTACAAGACCGGCTCCTACGTCGAAACGTTGCTGGGTTACGTGATGGACGCCGGGGTTAAGGGCGTGGCGTCGTACGCCATCCGCGCCAACCACTTCGCGGTGGCCAAGGATTACCAAACGCTCACGGCGGCGCTCGAAGCGCAAAAGCGCGGAGACGGCACCAAAGTGAAAAGCGATCTCGACGGCGACCGCGGCACGGCCCGCATCACCATCTCGCGTGCGGGACAGGCGGACGTAGTGTTGGAGACTCAAGTCCTGGGCAAAGCGCAGGTACGCGTGGTGGCCAAACTGGGCAAGACCGACGGCGGACGGCCGGGCCTCTTTTTGGAGCGCCCCTACGAGCAATCGCATCAGGCGCGATCGATGATGGTGGGCCAGATCAACGAGCTGGAGGCCGAAATGGCCGGCGCCATTGGCGGGGTCACTAACCAGGAGATCACCATCCCGGCGTCACGAAACGACGGGGGCGTGTACTCCGACGCCTCGGGCGGAGCCCGCACGGACGAGTACAAGGTGGGCGGCAGACGATAAGGGGCTGGCCTGATAGAACGATGAACGAATTTTTGAAATCGTTCAGCCTCAGCATCCAATCATTCCAATCGCATCCTGCGCCTTTCGAATAATAAATGGGCACCACGTCCTCGTTCTTTGGCGCGGAGGACGGGCTTAGTTCTTCCCGTTCTTCGAACGTCAGCCTTCGATAATCATTCATCTCGCTTCACTACCCTTTCCAAGTGGACGTGTTGCGTTAAAAATTCGAAATCACCCAGCCACCTTTTCCAAAACATCGGGCACGGGCTCGTTGGTCCGCCGGGCCAAAACGCTGTTCACCTTCGAGCGGAAGAAGATGGCGTTCAAGGGAGCGGTCATAGGCGAGCGCGACTTTTCAAGCTTGGTGGGAGACTGACACCAGCGTTTTCCAGCGTTTTGCTCTGCCTTCCTTTGCCGTCGTAACCACGGCTGCGAGATATCGTTCGTTCCCTAACTTCGAGAATCTCCACCGCCTCCTTGCGGCTAACCTTGGCATTCAAAAAGTCTGACACAATACGGTAAACTAACTGCCCCTGCTTACTCATGAAGATCCCCTCGTCCATGAAGCCCCCAAACTCTCATCGAATTTCAAAGGCTTAGTTTATTGGGGGGAGACATTTTCGCTTGGGAATTACCGGGCGACAAAGTCGCCCGGTAATTACACCAGCTCAAGGCGGCCCGTTCGAACGACGATACGCTAGGGTGGAAACCGTCCCCCCCAACCAACGACGTAAAGTCCTGCAGTTTTCCGGCGGCCTGCGCCAGTCGATGACCGTCTTTCTTGAAGGCGTGCACTTCGATCTGCTTTACGCCACGCCGCGCGAAGTGGCGTTTAAGGCGGTGGCGGCCACGCTGTCCGATTTGGCTTCGCAGGGGGGGAAGCCCCGCTTCGTCAACGTGCGGGCGTCCTTGCGGCAGGAGGCTAACGAGCATCTGATCATGGAGCTCGAGACCGGCGTCGCCGAGGCCGCAAAATTTTTCAAGGTGAAGGCAGAGTTTGCGATGGGGCCGATGAGCCCGAGCAACCACCTGCTCCAGTTACTAGCCACCGGAACCGCCAAGGCGAAGGGCACCACGGTGCCAAAGCCCGGTGACATGATCGCGGTGACGGGCGCACTTGGCGCCGCGGCCGCGGCGTTACAATGTTTGCGGCAGCTGGGTCGCCAGTCGTTATTCGCCCACGAAACGTTAGCCAATGCGTATTTGAAACCGGCGTGCCGAATCCACGAGGCCACGTTTCTCGCCGATAAAAAATTAGCGATCGCCGTCGATTTACAGGACGGGCTCGCCGCCGAATTGAATGCGTTGCTGGCCGAGCATGACCTAGGCGGTCTACTGCTGGAAAAATCGATCCCCGTTTCACCGCTCGCCCAGGAAGGCGCACGCATTCTCGCCGTGACCTCCGAACGCTGGGCCCTTTACGGCGCGGAAGATTTCGAGCTGCTCTTCATTTGCTCGCCGCGTAATTGGTCCGCGATTGAAAAAGGGCTAAAAAAGCACAATTGCCGTCCCCTCACTATTGGCACGGTTAAACCTGCAGCGTCCGGCGTAAAGATCGAGACCACCTCCGGCCAAACCACCGGCCTCCCTCCCCGCCTCTGGCACCCCCTCGTCCGCCGACGCCGAGCATAAAATACCCCTCAAACCCCTCGGGACTTCTGCCGAAAAGAGTAAAGATGGGGACTAGCCTTTTACATTTCATCCAGACCCACTGGTGGCACGTTACGCCGATTTTGGTAGCCGGCCTGTTCGCGCTAGCGATTATTTTAGAGCGCAGCCACACGTTGTACTGGGATTTTCCCTTTCCGTACGCCGACGCGTTTATGGAAAAGGTGCGCTACCTGGTGCTGGCCGATCGTCTGCAAGAGGCCACCGCCTTCTGCGATCAAATACTGGCCAAGCCCGTGGTCCGCGTCGTCCGCGAAGGTTTGATCCGCGGGCACCTAAACGAAAATATCATCGAGAACGGCCTGCAGGTCGCCGTCCACACCGCCGCCGACAAAATTCAGGAACGCACCGCTTACCTCGCCACGATCGCTAACGTAGCTACTCTGCTAGGTCTGCTCGGCACGATCGCGGGCCTCATCCAATCTTTCGACGCCATCGGCAACGCCAACGCGGTGGAACGCTCAGGGCTACTCGCCACCGGAATTAGTGTCGCAATGTACGCTACGCTACTCGGTTTGGCGGTGGCGGTACCGTGCCTCATCGCCCACAGTTTACTCTCCGCCCAAGCCGATCGTTTGCTGACGCAAATCGACGCCGGCGCCCTCGTCACGCTGGAGATTCTGCGCACCCGGCTCGCGCAGATCGATCCGTCGCGCGAAAGCAACGGCGCCCCGGGCAGTCCCCAAACCGGATTCACGTCGAAGGGCGCCCGCACTTCCGTCACGCTACAAGGACGTAATGAAGGGAAGTTCTAAATGTCCGCCACCCGAGATAGACCCGGGAGCTTCCGTCCGGCGCCTAAGAAAACTATCCCCACGGTGAATCTCATTCCGTTCGTCGACTGCCTGATGGTCATCGTCGCCTATCTGTTGCTAAACGCTTCTTACGCGCGGCTGGCCCACTTAAGCTCCACGATCGGACGTCCCGCGACGGAGCAAGGACCGGCCAATCTCGAGGGGTACCTCACCGTAATACTGCACGATACCGGCGTGCTGACCTTCGGCAGTCAAAGCGATAGCGATGTGTTCACCGCGATCCCGCCAAAGAAAAAAGGGGAGATCGACGGGGACAGCTTCGCGCGGTTTCTGGCGCGACTCCCGCGTCACTATAAGCACGTGGTTTTGGTTCCCACCCCCTACAGCCCGTACCGGGATCTCGCCCGCCTCACCGCAATCTCGCAGCGTGACTTACGCGCGGTGGTGCTTTCTCCCGCCGTGGGAAAGGGGATCTAATGCCCTTTAAACAGTTCGTGCCGATTCGCCCTCGGCGACCGGCCCCGTTGCTCGTGACGGGCTCGCTGGTACAGGTGTTCTTAGCGTTGCTGTTCTTCCTCATCGTTTTCTTCGACGGCGACATGACTCCGTTGTCGGTGCCCGCCGGCATCACCCTTCCCCGCGTATCGGGTAGCTACGAGCCAATCGAGGCCATTCGCGTAGAAGCGTCCGTAGAGGGTTTCAGCGTCGAAGGGGTGGGCCTGGAAATCGAACGCGATAAAAGCGGAGCCGTTTCTGAAGAAAGCGTGAAACAGATGGCCTCGGCCCTCATCCACGCTCGTCAGCAACATCCCGACCACGATTCGTTACTACTCGTGGCGGACGGTCGTTTGCCATTTCACACTTTCGATCCCCTGCTCAAATCCGCGGAGGCCGCGGGAATCACTAAATGGAGCCTCGAAGTGGCGGGAGATCCCAAATTCGACCCGCGGGGGATCAAGTGACCCCTTCGGTCTTCCCCCAACGTTACTCACTTTACCAGCGCCAACGACGTTACCTCGTCGAGTTCGTGCGCCACGACCAACGGCTAAGCGAAATATGGGATCCAGTGAAACCGTTTCCCCTCGGCGTGCCCGCGCGTTTCTGGCTGCATAAAGAAAACGGCCGCATCCGCCTGATGGACACGCGCACCGCCCAAGGCATCAAAGAGATCGCGCAGCTCAAATTCGACGCCCCCATCTCGCTAAAAATTCACAGCAAGGACGCCGATCCTTGGGTAATCACCTTGCGCAAGACATTGCCGGTGGAGCCCATCGCGTTTAAGCCGCCCGAGTCACTCGATGTGGACATCGTGGCGCCGCCGTTCTACCTCTATTCCGGCTACCGCCGCCGCTTACTAAACCACCGGCAGGTGCTGGAAAGGTTTCGCATCCAAATTGGTAAGACGTTCGTTTTTCGCTACGAGTACAAAGATGGGCAGCACCTCATCACCCCCAACCAGGAAGAGGTCACTTGGCGAACGTTCGAAGGGGAAACGCAGACGCTAATCAAGGAAGTTGCCTTTGCGGTCGACGACAATTCATTCCTGGAAGGCTGGGTGGAGTGGGAGCAGCACTGGTGGAGAATGGTGCCGCTAACCTCTCCTGAAGGCACCGAGATGTTCGTGGTACGCAATCAAGACCCGGGCTTCTTCACGCGTAATACGGGGATCGCTACCGCAATCGTGGCGTGGATGTTGTGGCTCTTCGTGCCGATGACGGTGACCAAGCTACCTCCGCCCGTGGAGCCCTCGAGCCTTACCATCCAGATGTCCCCCCGGTTTAATCTACCGCTGTCGAGCGCGGAAATGCTCCGCCGGCGTAAGTTGGAAGACGTGCAGGTCAAAGTGACGGAGTCGATTCTTCCCGAGG
>JAYUBV010000094.1:0-2444 GCA_043740655.1 Pseudomonadota bacterium
CCCCATCGAGTACGCAATCGAGAAGCGACTTCGCCTTTTCGAAGCCGGCGCTCAGGGGGAGCACAAGGTAGCACGTGGTTTCCTCCCCGCCCTCACTTACAGCGCGCACTGGATTCGCCACCCGCAATTCGCCAAAGCGATCGGAAATTTCATTGCGGAAGAAAAGGTTTCCATCGCGAATTACTTCCAAAGTATGAAGGAGCATTCCCCGTACCGGGGAACCGCAGAAAAACTATGAACACCGTTAAAACCCTACGCCTCCACGAAATTCACCACGATGCGATTTGCCGCATCGCCCTCATCACGGGGTTCGTCTCTGGGCTTATGGGGGGGATAACCGAGGCGGTAAAATCGATCCCCACGGAACCGGGCTGGGCGCTCATTAATCTCATCAGCATCCCTTTCCTTTCCGCCGCCGCAATGTGGATCTCGGCGAGGGTTACCATTGCCTTCGCGAACGGCGTACTACGACGCAAGCCTGATATTCTCACCTTCTCGATCGATGAGGCCGGCGATGTCTGATGCCCCGCACATGCCCGTCCTTTTTGTGGGCCATGGTTCCCCAATGAATGCCGTGGACGACAATCCGTTTACCCGCACGCTAAAGAGCATCGCGGACAAACTGCCGCGTCCCCGCGCCGTGTTGATGGTGTCCGCCCATTGGATGACCGAAGGCACCTGGGTCACGGGTATGGCGCAGCCCAAGACCATTCACGACTTCGGCGGCTTTCCGCAGAAACTATTCAATGTGCAGTACCCAGCGCCCGGCAGCCCTGCAACTGCAAAGCTAGTACAAACGATCGTGCGCGAGCCCAACGTGAGCAACGATTTGGAAATGTGGGGACTCGATCATGGGGCCTGGTCGGTGCTGCGGCACATGTACCCGAACGCGGACGTTCCGGTCGTGCAGCTGAGCCTCGATCTTCGACAACCACCGGAATACCACTTTAAGCTCGGGCAGCAGCTGGCGGAGCTCCGCAACGAAGGCATTCTCATCGTCGGTAGCGGCAACCTCGTGCACAACCTGCGAACGATCGACTGGGAGACCCATTCCCCGGCGTATCCGTGGGCCACCGAATACGACGCCTGGCTAAAAGATCGCCTCACGCAGCGGGACTTCAATGCGGTGATGACCGATTTCCACCAGACCGAAGCGGGCAAGCTCAGCGTGCCGACGCTCGATCATTACTACCCGCTGCACTACGTGCTCGGGGCGGCAGACGCCGAGGACGAGCTAGAATTTGAATTCGAAGAGATTCACAACGCGTCCATCGCCATGCGCACGTTCACGTTGTCGCACGGTTAGTTACCAACGCTGTTCGTCGGACAAAATCTGCTTCACGATCTCTTTCGTGCGTGGTCCGCCGTAACCAACGGCTTCAACGGGGGCCAGGTCACGGTAGTTGGCGACCGCGATGTACTCCTGATCTCCCTTTTGTAGATGGGCAATGAACCAACCAAGGTTCACCTTTTTATTCTCGTCAAAAAAATTGGAACCGGTCTTGCCATTGAGCTGGAAACCTTTGGGAGACGTTTCTAAAAACGTGAGCTCACGTGCAACCTTCATCGCCCGCGGCGATGCCGGTAGCTGGTCTGCCCATAGTTTCTTCATGAACTCGACCTGATCGTAAGCGGTTATTTTCAAAGCCGGCCCGTTGGACGAAGGTCGCACCAGCCACGCCTCGGTGATTCCTGCCCTCAAATCACGATTCCCGTAGTTGAAACCATCGAGGTAGCCCTGCACCTTCTTAACCCCCAGCTTCTTGGTGAGCCGTTGCGAGAACCAAACGATCGAATCACTCATCCAAGTCTTGGCGTTATGATCCCGGTTGGCAACTTCGCGTTCGTCCTTCTTACCGTCCCATTTCAACACCACGTTCTCGTCCTTCAATGCCTTCGCATCGAACGCCATCACCGCCAGCGGTACTTTAAAGGTCGAACAGGGCGAATACTCCTTCTTGCAGTTCTCATCGCCGATGATCTTATCGAAGGCCTTCGTCTTCACGTTGTAGAGGAGGAAGCAGCCTTCCTGGCCGCTGAAGTATTTTACTGCGCCCTTGGCAGGGTCCGGGCCTGGCGGCGTAGATTGGCAGCCGACGAATAGCAAAATCAAGATCGTTATCACCTTTTTCATCCCGATATCCTACCAGCTCTGCGCGCAGTTCGCCGTCGCGAAAGGCCGAGGATCCCGCCCTTTTTGACAATCCGAACGCCGTCGACCGCCGGAATACGGATCTAATTACGCTCTGTGGCCGACCCCGTCGGCTGGCATCGAATTTGCTTTTTTATTAGGTGTAACTTTGGGTTGGGGGCAACCATTTGTAGAACTAATTCATGGCTAGTATTAGCGGCACGCTAGCACCCGAGGGGAAACGCGCCAAATTCATGCAAAGCGGAACCTGCTGGCCGGGCTTCGAATCGATGGGATTCGAGTGAAATGAACT